>NZ_CFJNYH010000006.1:0-97795 GCF_984815275.1 Coprobacillus sp. | reverse complement strand
GGTAAAAGAGAAGAAAACTTGAAAAGAGCATGTCAGTTAGTTAAGAAGAAATACAGAGTAGACAACTTAGAATGGTTAAAAACATGCTCATCTCAACAATTAGATTATTTATTTGATATGATTATTAATGATATTGATTATATTCGTTTTCAAGAAAAAGTTTTAAAGCACAAATAAATTTATAGAAAAAGAAGATCTAAAATTTAAGATCTTCTTTTAAATAAATATTATCAAACTAGGGAGAACTGTTATCTTAGAGTTTGTTATTTTGTAAAGAGATAACCTTTTTTATGAAGCGAGTCAATTATTCTTTGATAAGTATCTTCATTTTGACATTCGATAGTATGAAGATGTAAACCATCTGTTAATTGGCTTAATGGTTTAGCTTTTTCATGACTTACTTTTTTAAGAAATTGATCAATATCATAGCGAGATGAAAGATGCAATTTACCAGTCAGTTGACCATAAATAGGATGATCAACAATGACATCAACAACAGATCCTCCTAAATCAACAATTGTATAGAGTTCATCAGCTAGGGCATCTTTAGAATGTTTAACAGCAATTGTATACGTAGTCGCTTGACTTTGGTGATCTAAAATATAGCCACGTGGTGTTGCAGCAATACAAAAACCACTTGCTCTTAAAAGAGCAACATCACCAACAATAATCTGGCGACTGACACCTAACATAGTTGCTAATTTACTTGCCGATATTGGTTTATTACTTTTTTTAATCTCTTCAATAATTTTTTCTCTTCGATCCATATTCAACACCTCTTATTGCATTATAAATCAAATTGTAACAAAAATAAATGAGTTCTTAGTGATTTATGCTATAATATAAAAAGGTGATTGTATGAAGGATATAGCAAAAAAATCAAATACACAATATTTATTAGATAAATACAAACTTCAAGCATCAAAAAAATTTGGTCAAAATTTCCTAATTGATTTAAATACAATTAAAAGAATTGTTGCGACAACTCACATTGATAAAGAAACATGTGTTATTGAAATTGGGCCAGGAATTGGTGCTTTAAGCGAGCAATTGGCATATCATGCTGGATATGTAAGATGTTATGAAATTGATACAAGATTAAAAGATCTTTTAAAAGAGTCTTTAGGTGAATTTACAAATATAGAAGTTGTTTTTCAAGATTTTTTGACTGTTGATTTAAAGAAAATTGTTGAAGAATTAAAGCAGACATATTCAAAAGTATGCATTATTGCCAATCTTCCATATTATATTACATCAGATATCTTAGAACATATTATATGTTCTCAAGCATCTTTATCAAGTATTCATGCTATGGTACAAAAAGAAGTCGCTTTAAAGCTGACAGATACACAATATCACAGTCCTTTAACATTTATGATTGAAAGTATAGGAACAATTTCTTTAGATATGCACGTTTCTAGAAATGTTTTTTCACCTGCACCAAGAGTTGATAGTGCAATTATAGCCATACATATTCATAAAGAATATAATATCTTGTTAACCCATTTATTGAAACAGGCGTTTACTCAAAAAAGAAAAACAATCTATAATAATCTTAAAGTTATATTTGGTACAAATACAAAATATATTTTAGAACAATGTCAAATAAAAGAAAACAAGAGACCAGAAGAATTAAAGATAGAAGATTATTTAAAACTCACAAAATATTTATAATAACCATATATTAATATGGTGAGATTATGAAAATAGGAGATTATGTAGTAAGAAAGAAGTATAAACGAGATATACTTTTTGAAATATTTGATATAAAAGAAAATATCTGTTATTTACGAGGGGTTGAATTACGTTTAATAGCAGATAGTGATTTAGAAGATTTAGAATTAAGTGAAGTGCAGCCACATTCTGAAGATAAATTCACAATTGAAAGACAACCTATGATTAGAGGAAAGGTTTTACATCTTGATGGTGATGAAAAATATCTTAACATGTGTGAAAGAAAATACAAAGAGTTAAAAATCAGAGCAAATTGTTATTATATGAAAGAAAGTCAAATGAAGGATTATGTATATGAATTATTAGAAAAGCACAAGCCACAGATTTTAGTTATTACTGGACATGATGCTTTAAGAAAAGAGAGAGATAAAGGGGAAGCTGAAAATTATCAACACTCTCTTGATTATGCTGAAACAATAAGAAATGCAAGATTGTATGAAGATGATAAGGATGCTCTTATTATTATTGCAGGAGCATGTCAATCTTATTATGAAATGTTATTAGCAAGTGGGGCAAACTTTGCTTCAAGTCCAAAGCGTATCAATATACATGCTTTAGATCCTGTTTATGTAGCCAGTTTAGTTGCCAATGAAAGTGTCCGAAACTATTGTGATATAGAAGACATCATTAGCCATACTTCACATAAACAAAGTGGTATTGGAGGTATTGATACAAAGGGAGTTGCTAGAAAAATATATCCAACGAAAGGATGAGAGTCATGAAAATCAGAGCATATGCAAAAATTAATTTAGCACTGGATGTTGTAAGTAAAAGAGCAGATGGATATCACGAATTAGATATGATTATGGCACCTATTACTTTACATGATCTTATTTACATTGATCGTATTGAAAAAGGCATAGAAATAACATCTAATAATTATCGCATGCCAACTGATGAACGTAATATTATGTATCAGGTAGCAAAAATATTGATTGACCGCTATCATATCCAGTTTGGAGTAAAGATTCATATCTTTAAACATATTCCAACACAAGCTGGTTTAGCTGGTGGAAGTGCTGATGGAGCTGCTGTTTTAAAGGCTATGAATCAAATGTTTCGTTTGAATTTATCTTTAGAAACATTGGCTCATATAGGTAAAGAAGTAGGTGCAGATATTCCGTTTTGTATTTATGAGCAAATAGCTCTTGTGAGAGGTATTGGTGAAAAATTAGAATTTATTCATAGTCAATTGAATTGTCATCTTTTACTGGTGAAACCAAAAAAAGGTGTTCCAACAAAAAAATCATTTGGAATGTTAGATTTAACAAAAGCTGAACATCCATCAATACTCAAGATGAAAGAAGCTATTGAAGAAAATAATTTTCCATTAGTTGTTGAAAGCTTAGGAAATACATTAGAAGCTCCTTCCATTGATATGGTAGAGGATATTAAAAAAATTAAATCAGAAATGCTGGATTTAGGATTTGCTGGAGCTTTAATGTCAGGGAGTGGTTCTTGCGTTTTTGGATTAACTTTGGATGAAGAAATACTAGAAAAAGGGTATGAATATTTTAAAAATAAATATAATTTTGTAAGAAAAACCCGAATCTTACAAAAAGAGGTAGAAAAATATTGAAAATAAGGTAAGTATTTCTTCTTTCCTCTTTTTTTTTAATTGAATTTTTGTTAGAATAGTGGCGTTAAGGAGAGAGTGAAATGAAAGTTTATGCTGTCGTTTTAGCGGCTGGTAAAGGGACTCGTATGAAGTCTGAGAAACCAAAAGTCGTGCATGAGGTTTTATACAAACCAATGATTAATCATGTAGTAGATGAATTAAAAGCCTTAGGTGTAGATGAAATTATTGTTGTTGTCGGACATGAAGCTAAACAGGTAGAAGATATTGTTGATGGTGTAACGTTTGTATATCAAGACCAACAATTAGGAACTGGACATGCTGTATTACAAGCTAAAGATGTGTTGGCTGACAAAGAAGGAATGACTTTGGTTTTATGTGGAGATGCTCCATTAGTTCGTAAAGAAACATTAAAAGAATTAATTAATTATCATCAAGAAAACCAAAATAAGGCAACTTTAATGAGTGCTGATTGTGATACATCAACACACTATGGTAGAGTTATTAAGATTGATGGACAAGTCAAAGGTATTGTAGAGTATAAAGATTTACAGGATTCTCAGAAAGATATTACTGAGATGAATACAAGTGAATATTGTTTTGATAATCAAGCTTTATTTGCTGCTTTGGCTAAGGTAACAAATGATAACGCTCAAAAAGAGTATTATTTGACTGATGTCATTGGAATTATGAATGAAGACAACTTAAAGGTAGATGCTTATAAGATTGATGATTTCAATGAGGTTGGTGGAATTAATGACCGTGTTGCATTAGCAGAAGCAACTCAAATCTTAAGAGATCGTATTAACAAAGAACATTTATTAAACGGTGTTAATATTATTGATCCCCAAAATACCTATATTGGAAGGGATGTTGTCATTGGTATAGATACAACAATTGAACCAGGTTGTATTATTAAGGGAAATACAGTTATAGGAAATAATTGTCATATTGGACCATACTGTGAATTTACAAATATGGAAATCAAAGATAATGTTGAAATTAAATTCTCTGTATTAAGTGACTCAATTATTGAATGTGGTGTTGATATTGGTCCTTATTCTAGATTGAGAACAAACTGTCATATTAAAGAGAATGCACATTTA
Source organism: Coprobacillus sp. (assembly GCF_984815275.1). Lineage (NCBI taxonomy): Bacteria > Bacillati > Bacillota > Erysipelotrichia > Erysipelotrichales > Coprobacillaceae > Coprobacillus > Coprobacillus sp. The sequence goes on along the minus strand of NZ_CFJNYH010000006.1, from coordinate 93,379 downwards.
GGAAATTTTGTTGAAATGAAAAAGGCTATCTTCGGGAAAGGAAGTAAAGCGTCTCATTTGACTTATGTAGGTGATGCAGAAGTTGGAGAAGATGTTAACTTTGGTTGTGGAACAATTACTTCTAATTATGATGGCAAAAATAAGTCATTGACAAAAATAGAAGATAATGTCTTTATTGGATGTAATACAAACTTAGTCGCACCAGTTACAGTGAGAAAGAATGCATATATTGCAGCTGGATCAACAATAACTAAGGAAGTAGAAGAAGATGCTTTAGCTATAGCAAGAGCCCGTCAAGTGAACAAAGAGGGTTATAGCAAAATATTAAAAGAAATTAGAGAACAAGAATACGCAAAAAGAAACAAGAAAAAATAAGGAGAAAAAGAGGTAAAAAATGAAAAACAACATTACTGTATTTGCTTTATCATCAAGTAAAGATTTAGCAAAATCTATCGCAGAACAATTAGGAACAACAGTGGGAAAATGTGATGTTCATCATTTTGCAGATGGTGAGATTTTAGTTGAAATTGGAGAATCAGTCAGAGGAAAAGATGTCTTTATTGTTCAATCAACTTCGAATCCAGTTACAGAAAACTTAATGGAAATCTTAGTCTTAGCCGATGCATTAAAAAGAGCATCAGCTAAAGAAGTGACAGCAATTATGCCATACTTTGGATACGCTAGACAAGATAGAAAAGCAAAGCCTAGACAACCAATTACATCTCGTTTAGTCGCTGATTTGTTAACAGTGGCTGGAGTAACGAGAGTTGTCACAATTGATTTACATGCTGCTCAAATACAAGGATTCTTTGATATCCCTGTAGATGAAATGCAAGCCTTACCTCTTATCTGTAAATACTTTAAAAATAAAAATATTGAAGATTTATGCATTGTCTCTCCAGATCATGGGGGGGCTACACGTGCAAGAAAGATGTCTGAATTGCTTGATTGTCCAATTGCAATCATTGATAAAAGAAGACCTAAGCCTAATATTGCTGAAGTTATGGGAATTATTGGTGATGTATCAGGAAAGAATTGTATTTTAATTGATGATATGATTGATACAGCTGGAACAATTGTTGCTGGTGCTTCTGTATTGAAAGAAAAAGGAGCTAAGGATGTTTATATAGCATGTACACATGGTGTCTTATCAGGACCAGCTATACAAAGATTAAATGATTGTGTTGCTAAAGAGGTTGTGATTACAGATACAATTGCCATTCCAGAAGATAAGGAATTTGATAAACTTGTTCAAATTAGTGTTGCTGAGCTATTAGCACATACGATTGAAAGTATCGAGAATAATTTACCAGTAAGTGATGTATTTACTCAATTTGATTTTAAAGGTTAGTATAAAATAAGGAGGTTATCTGTTGTGATAACCTTTTTTTGTTAATAAGATACAGTATTTGACAGATTTCATTGAAACAAATAGAGTTTTATATTATAATAGTACTATCAGGGACAAGGTATTGAGTTTGAGATAAGAAGGAGTAAATTGAGATGGACAAAAAAAGTAGTTTTAAAAATAAAATATTAGATAGATACTTTGAGGTTGTTGAGGATGAAGTGATAACAGAATCTCCAATAACATCAACAGTTGATAATATGGAACAAAGTGAAGTTAGAGTAGAAACAGCTTCTGTAACAGATGAAGTTTCAGTTGTTAAAACACCAACAATTATTTCTTCTGAAACAGTTCTTCAAGGTAATGTTAATGGCAGTAACGATTTAGAAGTTTGTGGACAAATTATTGGTGACATTACTGTGGAGGGCATGGTTAAGGTCTTAAGTGGGGCTGTTACTGGAAATATCAAGGCAACAAAGATCTTTATTAAAGATAGTATTATTGATGGAAATATTGACAGTGATAGTATGATTGATATTATTGGTAAGAGTGAAATTAAAGGGAATATCAAAGGTGGAGATATTGTTATTAATGGTAGATGTAAAGGAAATATTGTTGCCTCTGAACATTTGAAACTTTTAGAAAGGGCAATGATTAGGGGAGATCTTCAAACAAAATTAATTAGGATTGAGGATGGAGCAATTCTTGAAGGTTACTTGAAAATGATTTAATATATGATGAGCCAATCAGGCTCTTTTTTTGTTTAATATGTGATTTTTATGTATTCTATTTGATAAAAAATCACATAATATAGATATGAATACTGTGATTCAGCAGAATATCTACTATCTCGTCTATAATACCTAGAGATATGGAATATGTGGAAAAGATATGATAATAATTTGTTAATTTTACAAATAAATATATTGCTTATATGCGAAAGTAAGCAAATTATGTCGATGAAAAGCCATATTTTTTATAAGCAGTTATTTAGAAATTTGACAAAGTTATTAAATTTTGATATGATGCCGTAGGGTGAAAAAAAATGTACTTCAATACACATACTCATTTAAACAGTAAAGAATTATATTCACAAAGGGATATATTCATTAAACATGCATTGGATAACAATGTAGATTATATTGTTGTTGCTGGATACGATTTACCATCATCAAAATATGCAGTAGAGATTGCACAAGAGTATCCGTTTATCTATGCAACAGTAGGTATTAGTCCTAATGATTGCTTAGAAACTACAGATGCTGATTTGAATGAAATTGAAGCATTATTACAAAACCCTTGTGTTGTAGCCTTAGGCGAAATTGGGCTTGATTATTATTGGGAAGATGTTCCTCATGATAAACAAAAAGATATCTTTCAAAAACAGATTGATATTGCAAAAAAACATGATAAACCTATTGTTATTCATGCAAGAGACGCCTATGAAGATACTTATCGTATTTTAAAGCAGGCAGCACACCGTGGCATTATGCATTGTTATAGTGGATCAGTAGAAATGGCGAAGAGATATATAGAGATTGGTTTTGAAATCTCATTAGCTGGACCAGTGACATTTAAGAATGCAAGAGTTCCAAAAGAAGTTGCTACGGTTATTGGTATTGATCATTTAATGATCGAAACAGACTGTCCTTATTTAGCACCTCACCCATTTCGAGGGAAGTTGAATGAGCCAGCAAATGTTGTGTATATTGCCCAGGAAATAGCAAAGCTAAAGAACATGGAGATAGAAGACGTTGCTAGAATCACAACATTTAATGCCAAAAGAATGTTTGGGATTAAATAAGGAGGATATTTTATGTTAAAGAAAGCTAAAGAAATCATTGTCTCGGCGGACAGCCGAACAAAGGGAATTTTAGCAGTGGCATGTGTATACTTTGTTGTTATGTTGACAACAGTATCATCAGGAGCCGTTAATCAAATTATGAATTTTATTCCAACTGTTGATATCAAATTACAAGATGGTATCAATGATGAAAAAGATTATCTCGTTAAACAAGATACAGTAACGAATGTATTGGAAGAACTTAGTGTTGAATTAGGAAAAAATGATTCTTTAAATAAAGATAAAGATTATATTGTTCAACAAAATGATTTCATCCAAATTACAAGAGTAGAAACAAAAACATTAACAAAAGTAGAAAATCTCAAGTACTCAACAGTTACAAAGGGTTCAGGAAACTGGACAAGAACTGTCGAACAAGAAGGAAAAGATGGTAAGATAAATAGAACATATTTAGTCACTTATGCCAATGGTAAAGAAACTGCAAGAAAAGTTATTAAGGAAGAGATACTTGAGAAACCGGTTGATAAAGTGATCAGATATGGAGGAATTGATGAGGGAACAACGTTCACTGGTCGATTAACAACATATGGTGGAGATTGTAATGGTTGTGGAGGAAACAGTTCATCAGGTGTTAAATTATCACCAACATCAGGTGTTAATAATTCACATTCACCATACTTGACTTATAAAGGTCGTAAATATTATTGCTTAGCTGCAGATAGGTCTATCCCATTTGGGACTGTTATTAAGATTTCAAACCATAATTTAAATACTGATAGTACAATTTATGGTATTGTGGTTGATCGTGGAGGAGCAATTAAAGGTAATAAAGTTGATATCTTTAAAGGCAGTGAAGGATCAGGAGCCAAGTATTTTGGTGGTGGAACTTCTACGAATACAAAATTTGAAATCGTTTCTGTAGGAAGCGGTAGAGCATATTTTTGGAGATAAAGAAGGATAGGATAATCAGTTGATTATTCTATCTTTTTTTGAAAGAGTTGACATTTAGAAGTTCGAGATGTATGATAATGTTGACATGACATCATTACAATACTTGAAAAGAATAGAGAGTAAAGAGTTAGGAGAAGAATATGAAAGGTATACTATTAGTAACACATGGATCCTTATGTCAAGGAATCTATGAAAGTTGTGAAATGATTATTGGTGAAAAAGAGAATATATATACATTATCTTTAGATGAAGAAGGAGTTGAATTATTTAGACATAAATTAGAAGAAAGACTTAGTCAAATAGAAGCAATATATGATGATATAATTATTGTAACTGATATTCCCAATGCAACACCATATAATGAATGCTGTCGTTATATATTAAGTCATCAAAGTTCAGCAAAATTACTTTCAGGAATGAATTTAGCTATGGTTATTGAACTCGCTATTTTCGCTTCAACGGATATTCAAAATGAAGAACTTTGTCTGCAAGTTTTAGAAAGTGCTAGGCAATCACTTACAAAATTTGAAAAACATGTGTAAGCACTTGCAATTCTATATTGGATGTGCTAATTTAATAATGTAAGATGTCATGACAACACGACAACACGATGACTCTAGAAAGGAGGAATAAATATGTCATTAAGTTTAGTAAGAGTTGATGATCGTTTGATTCATGGTCAGGTTGTTTTAATGTGGTCTAAGGTTAGACAAGGAGATGCAATTATTTTGCTGGTTGATGATGAATTAGGACATGATGAATTTTTAAAAGAAGTTTTTGTGAATGCTGGAAATGCAATTGGTAAAAAAGTTTATATTTTTACTGTTGAACAGGCAATAGAAAAAATTCCTAAAGCTGTTTCAGGTAAAAAAAGCTATTACTTAATTGCAAAAAAGATTGAACAACTCTATCAGTTAAGTGTTAAAGGTGTTGAATTTGGTAATGAAATCATTTTTGGAACTGCTAGTAAGGCAGAGGGGACGCAGAAGGTTTATAACAATATTTATCTTTCTCAAAAAGATTTTCAATATTGTGATAAATTAACTGCAAAAGGAATGAAAATACATTTTAAGTTGATTCCAGATGAACAAGGATTAAGTTGGGAATCAGTAAAGAATGGATTATTGAAGGGAGAGTAGTTTATGGAAATTACTGTTATACAAGCCATCTTAATTGGTATTTCATGTTGGCTTGGGAGTGTTGAGAATCCACAACCATTAGGAGTTGCTTTTTCAGATGCTTTATCTAAACCAATAGTTGGTGGAACTATTGTGGGTATGATCTTAGGCGATATTCCTACTGGAGTTACAATTGGTGCAGCCATACAAGCTATGTACTTAGGACAAGTTCTTATTGGTGGAGTTGCAACTGCAGATATGGCATTTGTTTCTTACCCATCTATTGCTTTAGCAATGTTGGCTGGAGCAGATGCAACAGTTGCAGTCACATTAGCTGCTACAGTTGGTGTTTTAGGAGCAGCAGTCTTTACAGGTTATGAAATCTTATGTTCTGTATTTTATCAATTAGGTGATAAATATATTGCAGAAAATAATATTCAGAAAATGAAGATGGCTTACATAGTTTTGCCTCCAATGACAAGTTTTGTAATCAGATTTGGTTTAACATTTACAATTGTTATGCTAGGAAGTGCTTATGCAGCTGATTTATTAGCTTCTATTCCTGAATTGGTATTACATATTGCAAGTGTACTTGGTGGAATTTTACCTGCAGTTGGTATTTCTATATTGGCAACATATACATTAAAGGATTTCAAATTTATTATTTACTTTTTAATTGGTATTGTATGTATTACATTTTTAGGTTTAAACATGGTAGCAACTGCTGTTATTGGAAGTTGTTTAGCAGTTATGTATTATATGTTTATGGGAAACCAGTCAGGTAATCAGTCTAGTCAATCTGAAGATGAGGAGGACGAATTATTATGAGTGAAAAAATAGATCAAAAAGAAGAATTAGAAAATGGGAAAATAACACTTACAAAAGAAGAAGTCAATAAAAGCTGGTATTCATGGTTTAAATATTGTTTAACAGTTTTTGGTTATGAAAGATTACAGGCTCCTGGTTTTATTCTTTCTATGTTGCCTATTTTTAAGAAATTTTATGGAAATGATCCAGAAAAAATGGTTAAACGTCTCAAATGTCATGCAGTATTCTATAACACAAATCCTGTATTTGGTGCAGTTGTTAATGGTATAGTTGCTTCTATGGAAGTAGAAAGAGGTAATGGTACAGAGATGACTGATGAGTTCATTAACAGTATCAAAGTTGGACTCATGGGACCTTTGGCAGGTATTGGAGATGCAGTTACACAAGCAACACTTCCTCCGATTATTTTAAGTATTGCAATTGGGCTTTCATCAGGTGGAAGTGCAATGGGTGCTGTCTTTGCAGTGATTGCTCTCTACGCTGCCAATATCATCCTATCAAGATTATTTTATATGCAAGGTTATAAATCAGGGCGAGAGGCAGTTCATGTTTTATTGGGAAAACAAATGTCTAGAATTCAAGATGCAATGTCAGTTTTGGGTTTAACAGTTGTTGGTGCTATTACTGCTAGTTATGTTAACTTTACAATTACTGCTCAATATGTGAGTGAGTACAGTACGATTAATTTTCAGGAAATATTAGATGGAATTTTTCCAAAACTGATTCCAATGTGTTTAGTATTCTTAGGATATTATTTATTAAAGAAAAAGAAAATGAGTGCTGTCAAATTAATTGGAGTTTATCTAGTAATTGCAATTGTCTTAGGTGTATTAGGAATTGTATAAATGAGGTGAGGGATATGGTTAAAGTGATATTTTGTGATTTAGATGATACATTGTTACAACCTAAAACAAAAGAAATAACTTATCAGGATCAGCAGTCTATTAAAAGATGGTTAGATAGTGGACATTTATTTGTGCTTGCTACTGCACGCCATCATTCCTTCTTAAATAACATCTCAGATAAGTTTCATGAATTTGATTTTGATTGTATTGGCTGGAATGGTGCAGAAATCTATATGAATCATAAAGTCACAAAACTATATCCCTTTTCTTCATATAAATTAGAAGCGTTATATCAAAAGTTAAAGTCTTATCAAGCTATGTTAAAAGTCACAAATATTGAAAACATGTATATATTTGGTGAAATAGATTCTTATGCCTACCATTTGTTTGATAGTGAAATAAAACACCAGTGTATATATCCATATTCAATAAACGAATATTTACGCAATAAAAACAAACCTATTGTTCATGTGAATTATATTTTTCAAACTGCTCAACAAGCTCAATATTTTATAAAAGATTATCAACAGTTATTCAAGGAAGATTTTCTACAATGTAAAGTCACATCACCTACAAGTTTTGACTTAACTATGCCTAATGCAACAAAAGAAAAAGGAATTCAAGCATATTTAGAATACAATAATATACCCATTACAGATGCAGCGGTTATAGGAGATAGCCAAAATGATATAGGTATGATGCAACTTGTACAAAAAAGTTTTTGTATGCAACATGGTCATCCAAAAGCTAAAAAGGCTGCTTATAAAGTTGTTTGTTCAGTAAGTGAAGCAATAGAGTGTTTGGAAGGAGATGAAAAATGAGTGAATGAGAAATATATATTTTTAAAACCGACTTTTTCTACAGCAATATGGGGAAATGGAAAATTAGTCTATCAATATCATGTTGAAAAATATGTTCCTAAAGGTATGCCTATCAATGAGATTACAGGCTTAGGAGCAATGAGTGGATTACCAGAAGATGCAAATGAAATCTTAACAGGTCAATATCAGGGAAGAAAGTTAAATGAATTATATGATGAACATCCTGAATTATTTGGAACGCCTTCAACTTTAAAATGGGAACATCTTCCAGTATCTATGGGAATTGCTCATGCTTGTGCTGATTTAAGTGTACAAGTCCATCCTACAGAAGAATTTGCCATGAAGAATTTAGGAAGACATGGAAAAAGTGAAAGTTGGTATATTGTAGATTGTGACTCTCATGGAGATATTGTTATGGGTCATAATGCCAAAACATTGAAAGAGTTAGAGAATTATATTGATAGGAAAAATTGGCAGGGACTATTAAAACGATATCCAATTATGCCAGGAAGTTTTTATAATATACAAGCTGGAACATTACATGCCATTCAAAAAGGGACAACATTTATGGAGGTGTGTAATCCTTGTCCTATTACATATCGTTTTTATGATTATGATCGATTAGATCGTCAAGGGAAACCAAGAGATACACATATTCAACTTGCAAAAGAAAATATTTTAATACCTTTTGTTTGCCAGGATACACATTATCAATATCGTCAAAATGGTGGTGTTACTGAAATAAAATTAACAGATAATGAAAATTTTTCAGTTTTTAAATATGTTATTGCAGGTGTTGGAGAACTGTCTATGCCCAAATCTTATTTAGGAGCTTTTGTTATTGAGGGTCATGGTGAGATTGATGGTGTTTCTTTAAAAGCAGGAGATAGTTTCCTGATTACAGCCAACACAAAAAAATTATTATGGAAAGGAGAAATGACTTTATTGGCTTATTCTGGCTAATAGAGTAAGTATGTATATGTATGAAGTAGAAGAAAGAAATCCTAACTTTGAATTATATCCTATGAAAAAGATTGATTGTAAATATGTTTTTTCAGGGTTTCAAGCAATTGTTGATGAGTTGAAGAAACATATTGTTAAACCTTCAACTGTCATTTGTATTGATTATTATTATGGTGTCAATCAAACACTTATAGAAAAAGAGATTATAAATGCTTTAAATCCAGATCATGTTATTTGTGTAGATGAAGCAAAATATCCAGAAGAAGTGATATCAAAGAAATTTCATTGCTTTATAACAGATGATAGAGTGAATGGTGTTTTTAGTTTTGCGAAGATACAGGAATTCTTCGATCCAGATAAAATAGCTTTATTACAAAAGCAAATACATGAAGAAGAGGGATTGATTGTTGTCTATGGAGTAGGAGCAGGCTTAATACACACAGGTGATTTATCTGTTTATGGTTCAATGAGTTATCAGACAATTAAGAATCGTTTTATGGATGGAATGGATAACTGGGGAGCACAGAATTATGAAGAAGAATATTTACGTAAAGAAAAACGTTTTACTTTCTTAGAGAGCCGAGTTTTAGATAAACATAAAAGAGCGATATTGAAAAACTGTGATTATGTTATTGATTGTAATCGTGATAATGATTTTGTGATGTTAACACATAAAGATTATGACTATATGATTCATCAGTTTGTAACAAGTCCATTTAAACCTATTCCTATTTTTTCTAAAGGAGTATGGGGAGGACATTGGTGTCAAAAGGTCTTGGGAGCAGGTTTAGAATTAGAAAATACAGCATGGGGAATCACAGGATTTCTTGATTGGCAGGCAGTCGCTGCTGAAATTAACCATTGTGTATTTGAGTTTCCTTCGACTGATTTAATTCAGTATGCTCCAAAAGAGTTACTGGGATATAAGATTTGGTATTTATATGGATATCGTTGTCCTTTACATGTTAATTTCTTAGATACATGGGGAGGAGAAAACTTAAGTTTGCAAGTTCATCCAACTCTTGCTTATGCTCAAGAAGAGTTTAACTCCTCTTGGGGTCATTATGAAAGCTATTATTTCTTAGATGCTAATGAGAACAGTTCCGTTTATTTAGGAACTAAGGATGGTGTTCAATTAGATGAATTGGTTGATGCCTTTGAAACTGCTCAAGTAACAGGTCAATTTGATGATGAAAAGTACATAAATAACTTTCCTGTTCAAAAACATGATCATGTTTTTATACCTGGAGGAACAATCCATTCATCTGGAAAAGATACCTTAACATTAGAAATAGATATGTTTTGTTTTACAACTTTTAAGTTATGGGATTGGGGTCGTTTGGATTATGATGGAAAACCACGTCCAATTCATATTGAACATGGAAAGAATGTTATTCAAGAAGAATTTCAAACTCAAATGATAAAAGATCAATTTATATCTCAACATCCTGAGGTGGATTCAGGATATGGATGGCGAAAAGAAAGAAGTGGAACAATGCCATTTGAGGCACCAATGGAAGTCAATAGATATTGGTTTAAGAATGTTATTCATTTTGATACAAATGATTGTATTATGATTCATGTTCTTGTTGAAGGTGAAGAAGCTATTATTGAAAGCTTAGATGAAAGTTTTGAACCTATGGTTATTCATTACGCTGAAGCTGTTTTTGTTCCAGCAGCAGCTGGACAATATACAATAAGACCATATGGAAAATCTCAAAATACTGAATGTGCTCTGTTAGAAATTTATATGGATATTTAAAAGGAGGATAAAAATATGTATGAAAAAATAAAAACACGCTCACCTAACTTTGATTTGCATCCTGTCTTTGAAATACCTCAGACAACATCATATTTGGGATACGAGGAGATTTTCAATGTTATATATCAACAAGTTCAAACATTTAAAAAACCATGTGTTGTGGTAATTGATTCTTATTATGAGATTAATCACCAACAACTCAAAGACAAAATCATTGATTTATTAAATCCACAATTATTTATTGATATGAATGAAATCAAATACAATGAAGCTATGATTCAACAAAGACTAGGACAGTTTATTACCGAAGATCGTATTAATGGTGTTTTTGTAACAGGTGATATTCAACAATACTTTGATCTAGATAAAGTTGTCTTGGCACAACAGAAAATTCAAGAAGCGACAGGGTTGGTTGTTATTTTTGGAGTTGGTGCAGGAATAATGACTCATGGCGATATTTTCGTTTATAACAATATAACTATTCAACGTATTAAAGATGGTTATTTCTCAGCATTGTCGAACTGGGGAGCACATAATGAGAATGAAGATCCACTAACCAAAGAAAAACGGTTTAACTTTGTAGAATCACGTTTGTTGGATAATCATAAACGACATATGTTTCCTCATATGGATTATGTTATTGATGGGGATGATGAATATGCTCCTGTTATGATAAGTGGAGATGATTTTAGAAAAGCATTAAATTATTTTGCAAGTCATCCATTTAAGTTAGAACCATTCTTTAACCGTGGCATTTGGGGAGGACATTGGTGCAAAGATGTCTTAAATGGAGGATTGGATAAGGAAAATACAGCATGGGGAATGACAGGCTGGATGAACGCACAAAATGCCTTAGCGAAAATTGGTGATCATGAGTTTAGAATTGTTGGAAGAGATATTATTCAATATCAGCCATTAAACTTTTTAGGGCACCAAAATTATTTTTGGTTTGGATACAATTGTCCAGTTGGCTGCGATTTCTTAGATACATGGGGTGGAGGAAATTTGAGTTTACAAGTTCACTCTGATATAGCATATGGACAAGAAGTTTTTAATTCTCAATTTGGACATTATGAAAGTTACTATATGCTTGATACGAATGAAAATTCTTGTGTTTATTTGGGAACAAAAGATGGAGTGAAAAAGGATGAAATTGTTAAAGCATTCGAGCAAGCTCAAGAAACAGGAGAATTTGATGATAAAAAATATATAAATTGTTTTCCTATGAAAACACATGATCATATTTATATACCTAGTGGAACAATTCATGCTTCAGGTAAAGATACATTAGTGTTGGAAATTAATCCGATTGGCTTTCAAACTTTTAAACTATGGGATTGGGGACGTATTGATGCTGATGGCAAACCACGACCAATTAACATTGAACATGGAGCAAAGGTTATTCAAGAGGAGTATCAAACAGAATTTGTTAAAAATCATCTGATTTCTAAGAAAAGTGAAGTTGCAAGAGGAAGTGGATGGCGTAAAGAACACAGTGGAACAATGGAATATGAATTATTAAAAGTAGATCGATACTGGTTTCATAAGCCTATTTTCTTTGAAACAAAAGATCATGTAAAACTTCATGTTTTAGTAGAAGGAGAAGAAGCACAAATCATCAGTCCTTTACAAAAGTTTGAACCTATAACTATTCATTATGCAGAAGCTGTCTTTATACCAGCAAGTGTAGGGCAGTATGTGATTAAACCTTTTGATGCCAATCATGAAGAACTTGCGATATTAGAGTGTTATATGGATATGGGAGATGCTTATCATTAAATTAGGGTATTTTATACCCTAATTTTTGATAAATATTCACTATAACGTTATAAAAGTTACCAAAAAATGGTATAATCAAATAAATAAAAATCAATTGAGGAGATGAATATATGCAATATCATATAGATAAAAATTTACCTTTACCTTTATACTATCAACTTAAACAAATTATTATGAATTCTATAGATGAAGGTATTTATCAAGAGGATACAGCTATTCCTACTGAATTTGAGCTCATTAGTAAATATGATGTCAGTCGAACAACTGTTAGACAAGCCTTAAATGAATTAGTTAATGAAGGTTATCTTTATCGTAAAAAAGGAATAGGAACATTTGTTTCACCCCAATCAAAAATTGATGAAAAATCTGATGCCTTTAATACAAGTATCTATAAAATCGATAGAGTTATTAACAGAAATGGTTTTATTTGTAAAACAGAATTTCTAGATGCAGGAGTTGTTCCAGCTCCTCATGATGTCGCTACATACTTAGAAATAGAAGTTGGACAGGAAGTTTGGTTTATGGATAGAATTAGATACGCTGATAATAAACCAGCTTCATTTTCACGTTCATATTTTAATAAATCACTTATTGATAATTTTGTAGAAGATGCACATACAGCTTCTCAACATTTCTATCAATATCTTGAAAGTAAAGGTTATAAAATATCAATTATTAGAGAAAAATTAAAACCTGGACTACCTGATAAAGATATTAAAAAAGCATTATCTTTAGATGGAAAAAATCCTATTATGTTAATAGAAGATATAGGTTATCTAGATAATGGGAAACCTATTGAATTTTCAATATCTGTCCTTGATGTTTCATTTGTAGATTTTTCAGCAACATTTAAGCGTTAGTCATAAGAGAAATACATTGGGTTTATCTTTAAAAGAAGATATATAGTTTCAAAGTTGAAGTGTATTTCATAACGGTAATAATTAGTCATGATAGATATTAAAGATTAGTATGATAATATATCTATAAAATATTTATTGAAATAAGCGTAAATACCATTAAGCAGGTAAAAAGCGCTTTTTTATCATAATTAAAAGCTCATTTCTGAGCTTAGTTTAAACCACAATATCCTGTTTTCTCAATAATGTACTGTCCTTGAGAGGAAAGCAGGAACTCTTTTAATTTTTTTACATTTTCTTTCTCATTTGATTTTAAGGTTACACAATAAAGAAATGTTGATATTGGATAAGACTGATTTTTAATATTTTCAACATTTGGATAGATTCCATCAACAGATAATATCTTTACATTTTCCTCCTGATTTAAACCTTCTAAGAAATATTTAAATGTATATCCAATTGCACCATCTTCATTATAATACTGAGCAACTTCAGTAATAATACCACCCATTGCCGATTGCATTTCATATGTCAATGGAACTTTAAGACTTACATCACCCATGAAATAATTCATCATAGCTTGGCTACCTGATCTCTCTGGTCTTTGAAATGCAACTATATCATGAGAATCTCCTCCTACCTCTTTCCAATTAGTAATATCACCATGATAGATATCTTTAATCTGTTGAGTCGTTAATGAATTAAGAGGATTATTTTGATTGACAAAGAAAACAAAGGCTTCTTTGCCAATGGGTGTATATTCTAATTCAACACCAAGGTCTTTGGCTTCATCAAGCTGTGATTGTGAAGGTTTAGCACCAAAAAACATATCAATCTCACCATTAAACAAGCGACTATAACCTACAGAAGTATTTGTAAATGATACAATTTTGCCATTACTATGTGAATAATCTGACTTATAATGTTCTTCAATTTTATCTATATCTTTATAAACTGCTTTAGCAATAGCACTGTAAACAGGATAGCAGGCTTCTGCACCATCTAGATAAGGCATGTCACTCTCATTTTCAATAATCAATTGACTAGGTTCTTCTAAAGTAATCAATTGACTATTTGTGGCATATGGTAAAAATGCTGACAAGTCAGTACTGGAATAACCGTTCATATATTCAAAATCATGTCCTTTATATTTGATAGCTGGTCTGTTGGTATAGGCATACTGTGTTGTTAAAATAAGAAAACCAATACAGAGAAAGGATATAATCTTTTTTTTATAATCTATTTTTGGTTTTAAATAAAGAAAGCTGAAGAGACAATTAGCAAATAAGAGAATGAGAATAACTATAAAAGCTTCTATGAAAAGACCAAAAAACTGAAAAGAGAAAAATAGTGGTGCAAAAGGTGCTAGGATGATATAAAGTGGTATCCAAAAAGGACTTGTATAATATCCTTGTGAAAGAAGCAAGCAGATACATAATACTAATAGCGATAAAAATGAGATAACATAGTTAAAATGAAAAATATCTATTGTCAGTTTTTTCTTCTTATGCAGAAAGTAATTGTACCAGATGAGAAAAAGAATAATAAAGAAAGTATAGATTTGATAGAAAAACATAAAGAAAAATGCAAATACTGATAAAATAAGATAAATGAGAAAATAATTATGTAGATAGATTTTTAAATATTTCATAAGATTACCCCTCCTATCTTTAGTATATCATAATACAAAAAAAACTTCTTATCATTAAGAAGTTTCAACAAGAATACATGCAAGTATAGGTGTTATACCAACACTTTTCATATATTCTAATAGTTCGTTATCATATGTGTGAGGTTGCATCCATGCATAATGGATTCCTAAACCTGTCATTTCATCTACATAATCATATGCATGTTCCTTTTTGGTGACAAAAACAACAACATCAATTGGATTTTCAATATCTTCTAAAGATGAATAGAGTAGATTATTGTCAACATTGTCATATAAAGGTGAAACACCATAAGTATCATAACCACGTTCTTTTAATCTTTGATAGATTTTATAACCAAATTTTTCTTTATTTGGAGAAACACCAATAACTGCAAAATGATAATATTTATTTAAGATATCTTTTGGATTCATAAACTCACCTCAATTCATTATAGCATAAATCAAATAAAATTGATAATATTATTGATTTGTGCTAATATTGAATAGCAATTAAGGAGTGAGAAAATTATGTATGATGTTATAGTTGTTGGAGGAGGTCATGCTGGCATTGAAGCATGTTTAGCTCCTGCTAGAATTGGTATGAAAACTTTATTAATAACATCCCATTTTGAAAATGTCGGTTCATTACCATGTAATACATCAATTGGAGGTCCTGCAAAAGGGATAATAGTCAGAGAAATTGATGCTTTAGGCGGACAAATGGGAAAAACATCAGATGCAACATATTTGCAATTAAAAATGCTAAATACTGCAAAAGGACCTGGTGTTCAATCATTGCGTGCACAAGCTGATAAAAAAGCTTATCCGCGATATATGCAAAAAGTTCTCAAAAAACAGGAACATCTTGATATCATAGAAGGTATGGTTGAGAATCTGATAGTAGAGGAGCAAACTGTTAAAGGTGTTATCTTGGATAATGGTAAAGAATATTTTGGAAAGACAGTTATCTTAACAACAGGAACATATTTAAAAGCAGAAATTCTGGTTGGTGATCAAAAAACACCTAGTGGACCAGATCAAGAAAGACAATCGTTATTTTTATCAGATCGATTAACTGAACTGGGTTTCCGTATTCAAAGACTAAAAACTGGAACACCACCACGTGTAGATATTGAAAGTGTTGATTTCTCTCAAACTCAATTACAACCTGGAACTAATGAACCTCTTGCCTTTAGCTATGAAACAACATCTTATATTCCTATAGAAGAACAAACTCCTTGTTATTTAACATATACAAATGAAGATACACACAAGATTATAAAAGATAATTTACATAAATGCAGTATGTATTCAGGTATTGTCAAAGGAATTGGTCCAAGGTATTGTCCATCAATTGAAGATAAAATTGTAAAATTTTCAGACAAACCACAACATCAAATATTCTTAGAACCAGAATCAAAAGAAATGAATACAATCTATGTTCAAGGCTTTTCAACATCAATGCCACATGATATTCAAGAACAAATGATTCGGACTATCCCAGGATTACAGAATTGTAAAATTCTAAAATATGCATATGCTATTGAATACGATGCAATTGATCCTTTACAGTTATGGCCATCATTAGAAACAAAGGTGATCAAAAACTTATTTACTGCAGGTCAAATTAATGGAACGAGTGGATACGAAGAGGCTGCTGCGCAAGGATTAATTGCTGGTTTAAATGCAGCTAAGAAGTTAAGAGGGGAAAACTCATTAATTTTAAAAAGAGATGAGGCATATATCGGTGTTATGATTGATGACCTAGTAACCAAGGGAACAAAAGAACCTTATCGTATGTTAACATCAAGAGCTGAGTATCGTTTATTGTTAAGACATGATAATGCTGATGAAAGATTAAGAAAATATGGTTATGATGCTCATCTTGTCAAACCAGAAGTTTATCAGATATATCTTGATAAAATGGAACGTATTCATAATGAAATAGAACGACTTGAAACTATTCGCTTTACACCAAAACATGAAATTAATAATATATTAGAAACCTTGGGCTCAACACGTTTGAGTGAAGGAATAAGTGCAAAATCATTATTACAAAGACCAGAAATGGATTATTCAAAGATAAAACCATATATTGGTGAAACCTCTTTAACTTTAGAAGAAGAAAAAAGAGTGACTATTCTTATTAAGTATAAAGGGTATATTGACAAGGCATTAAGGCAAGTTGATAAACAAAAGAAAATGGAAGAAAAACAAATTCCAGTAGATATTAATTATGATGCTGTTTTAAATCTTTCATTAGAAGCAAAACAGAAACTTTCTCAAATAAGACCCTTGACAATTGCTCAAGCATCAAGAATATCAGGGATTAATCCTGCTGATATATCTGTCTTATTAATTTATTTGAAACAACATTATTAAGAGGTACATATGAATATTGAACAATTTATAAATGCATTACATGATAAAGGTATTTCTTTATCTGATTATCAATTAAAACAATTTGAAATTTACTACAATACATTAGTTGAATGGAATGAAAAAATGAATTTAACAGCTATTACCCAAAAAGAAGATGTTTATTTAAAACATTTCTATGATTCATTAACTATTTCATTTGATTATGATTTCAATAATCAAACTTTATGTGATATAGGAGCAGGAGCAGGTTTTCCTTCTATACCTCTTAAGATTGTTTATCCTGATTTGAAAATAACGATTGTAGATTCTTTAACCAAAAGAATAACTTTTTTAAATTATTTAACTCAGGTTCTCAAATTAAATAATGTGACTGCTGTGAGTGCAAGGGCAGAGGACTATGCCATTGGACATAGGGAAACATTTGATATTGTTACAGCAAGAGCTGTTGCAAGATTAAATATTCTAGATGAATTATGTTTACCTTTGGTAAGAATTGGTGGTCATTTTATAACCTTAAAAGGTTTAAAAGCAAAAGAAGAATTAAATGAAGCAAAACATGGTATAGATAAACTTGGTGGGAAAGTTATGAAAGAAACTCATTTTACACTCACTAATGAAAATGATCACAGATGTAATATATTCATTCATAAAATAAAAGAAACACCCCAAAAGTATCCTAGACCATTTGGAAAAATAAAAAAGAAACCTCTATAAATAAGAGCAAAGTGCACCCCTTTATAAATTCAAGGAGGTGTTTTTTGTTATCTATAAATGATAAATGAATAAAAACATTGATAAATAGGATGTTTTTTTACAAATAATTACAAAAAATGTTAAAATATGGTATAATGATAAAGAATAAGTTAAAGTTCGTAAAACTAGACATTAACGAACCTTCTTTTTATTTAAAAAATCATAAGTTCATACAAATATATTTGTTAAATTCATAAGATAAGCAGAGTTTCTGCTTGTCTTTTTTTGTCTGCTTTAAAAGACATAGAAAGGAGAACTTATGACTACGAATATGATATTAGAATTGTATCAAAGATTAACCAGTTTTATTATATTTAAAATGATTCTTATTCTTTTGATTAAGATGAAACAAACAATTATATGCATACATGGAATTCATTTTCATAGCACAGTTGATTTAAGTGTCTATAAGAGTCGAGATGGACCTATGTTTGAAGTGTAGAACCGCTAGATTTAAAGGAAGGAAAGGGAATGCAAATGAAGAAAAAGAAAAAACTCATTTTATTATTAACAATATGTTTTGGAATGTTCTTGAGTGTTACTGGAACTGTAAAAGCAGAAGATGGGGTAGAGGTTGGTAATTTTCGTATAGATGGTGGACAGTTGAATGCTGACTACAGGTATGCATCTGGTGTATTGACTATACTAAGTGACCAAACATTAACAATAAAAAATAAGAATCCTGCTACAGCAACAACAGACAGAATTGTTATTCCAGAAAATGTAAAAGCAAATTTAATATTTGCTGGAGTTAATATTAAGACAAGTGCAAATAGCCCATTTACATTAACTCCAGATGCAAATGGTGATGGAAAAGGGTCAATGGCTCATATTATATTGGCAGATAGTACAACGAATAAACTTGTTTCAGGGGCAGCGCGCTATCCTGGATTACGTTGTGGAGAAACAACAACGTTATACATAGATGATTCAATTGTTAATAAGGATATAAATGGAAATGATATCATTCCAGAATTAAGAAGGATTCCATATGATGTGACATTGTTAAATGGAACACAATTAAAAAAAGGTGATCGTCTCACTCTATTAGACAGTCCTCATGCTGGGACACTCACTGTTACTGGAAATACCTTTGCTGCAGGAATAGGCGGTGGAGATGCAGAAAATGGTGGATATATTAATATTAATGGTGGAATTGTTAATGCGACAACTTCAACTGGCTCTACAACCTCTGATGGAGGAAGTGGTATAGGCGGTGGAAGTCGTGGAACTGGTGGAAATATAACAATTAATGGTGGTGTTATAATGGCTAAAGGTGCATATCATGCTGCTGGAGTTGGTGGTGGGTATCATACCGCATCAACCCCTGCAGTATCTGCGATTTCTCCTGCTGTTGTCAATTCTAATACTGGTAAAGGTAAAAGTGGAAATATAACAATTAATGGTGGATTAACTTATTCTAATGGTGGAACCCATGGTGATGCTTTTGGGGATGGGTGTTACAGTTATTCAGATTCAACTGAGTATAAAATTATCATGACTGGTGGTACAGTTATTCCAAACGCACCAAGTAGTAGATTTCATTTAGGTGGATCACAGGCTAATGTTTTTGTTTTAGGTGGTTCTTTAAAAGCAGAGAGATTTAAAAGTATTGAAGGAACAGTTGCTTATGGAGATATGGAAAAATCTACAAAAGTCTTTATGACAAAGATTTCTTTAAGTAGTTGGGGAACAAATAAGGTTGGAACAACACTTGTTGATAATATGGATATGAAGATAAATGGAATAGACTATAATTATGGTATTCCTTCATATACTGATGATGCTGGTATTCTTTATTTTTGGCTACCTGATACAAATGTAGGGTCAGAAGTCAGTATTGATCTTGATGTTATTGATAAGTCTTCAGGAGATATTCTTAATACTGATACATTTTTTGCTAAAGATGTTGGAACTCCAGGTAATGTTTTTTTGAAACAATATGTTAATTTTGAAATTGATGGACTCTCTCACGGACTTATAACAAAAAGATATGATGGGAAAGGGTTAGATGATAATCAGATTAAAAATGCAGTTGCAGCACTTAATATTCCAACAACAATACCATTAGGTGGTTCATTGAGTGATGCTTCTAAGCTGGCAATTAGTTCTCAGCTTTTAAAAGATGATGGTATCACACCTGAAGAAAATGCAGAGATTGTTTCTGGAAGCAATGCAGGTGGGGGAAAACACCAACTGATCATTACATCTACACAATATGCAGATTCTACTGTTCAAGGATTTAAAGATGCTTATTGGGGACATAGAACCTATTTCAAATATGCTGAAATTACGCCAGCAGATACAAAATCAGAATTAACAATAGATGGGTTGAGTGAACAACCAGATATATTTAGACCAGATCAGATAGTTACATTGAAAGCAAAAGTCTCTCCAGCTGATGGAGAAGGTATTGACTGTGCTTCACCTGAGGGGTATGTGCAATTCTATATTAATGGTAGAAAATATGGAAATCCTGTCAAATTAGTAAGTCATACTAAGGATGATCCATCTGAATATAATTATAGTACTGCTTCAATTGACTGGAAAGATGTGGATAAAAGTTATTGTGTACCAGGGACAAGACAAACTGTTACAATAGAATATATTGGAGAAGACAGAAACTATAATAAAGGAAGTACTAATGAGACAATACTTAAGATAGACAATCTTAATATAGATGTTGATGGGGATGGAACTCCAGATATCAATATTGATACAAATAATGATGGAACTCCAGATATTAATATTGATACAGATAATGACTGGGAACCAAATATTAATATTGATACAGACAACACAGGAGTATGGAAGCCAAGCAGTGAAGGTGGAAATAAAGATGGAATATGGAAACCAGATACCAATATGGATATAAAAGGAGATGGTCATTCAGAAGAGAGTTACTATCGTCCAGCGATTGATATAGATGGTGATGGTATAGATGATAATTGGAAGCCAAACATAAATGTAGAATATGGAGAGGACAATTTCCATTATGATACATATAATCCAAATATTAATATCGATACAGATGGAGATGGAACTCCGGATATTAACATCGATATAGATGGAGATGGAGTCCCAGATGTCAATATTGATACGAATGGTGATAATAATCCAGATGTGAATGTGGATGTTGATGGAGATGGTATACCAGACATTAACATTGATACAGATGGAGATGGCAAACCAGATATCAATATTGATAGAAATGGTGATAAGATACCAAATGTCAATATCGACACAGATAATACAGGCAATTGGAAACCAAGTAGTGAAGGTGGAAATAAAGATGGAATATGGAAACCAGACACAAATATTGATACAAAAGGTAGTGGTAAAGGTGATGTTGACTACTATCGTCCAGCTATTGATAAAGATAGAGATGGTGTAGATGATAACTGGAAACCAAATACTAATGTCAGTATAGAAGACTTAGAATACGATACACATAATCCTAATATCAATATTGATATAGATGGAGATAGCAAACCAGACATTAACATTGATACAGATGGAGATGGAATCCCAGATATCAATATTGATACAAATGGTGATAATAAACCAGATGTCAATATTGATACAAATGGAGATAGAAAACCAGATACAAATATTGATATAGATGGAGATGGAAAACCAGACATTAATATTGATACAAATGGAAATGGGAAGCCAGATATGAATATTGATACGAATGGAGATGGAAAACCGGATATAAATATTGATATAGATGGAGATGGAAAACCAGACATTAATATTGATACAAATGGAGATGGGATACCTGATATTAATATAGATATTAATGGAGATAGTCATCCAGATATCAATATCGACACAGATAATACAGGAACATGGAAACCAAGCACTGAGGGTGGAAACTCAGATGGAATATGGAAACCAGATACAAACATAGATACAGATGGTGACGGTAAAGCAGATTCAAAAGACTATCGTCCAGCTGTTGATAAGGATGGAGATGGTGTTGATGATTACTGGAAACCAGAAAAAATTGTTGAAATAGGTGATATCAAATATGGTACAGGTAATCCTTTGATTAAAATTCAAGTCAATGAAAAACCAATCACATCAAAACCAGAACAAATTAAGACAGGTGACGATAACTTTGTCTTAGGCTATTGCATATTGATTTCATTAAGTTTAATGGCAATGATATATTATAAAAGAAATAAAAAAGTAATATAAAATAAAAATCAGGAAGTCAAAAAATGTGGCTTACCTGATTTTTACTTTATAATGATTATATATTGATTACAAATGTTAGCTTTGTGATTTCTTAAGCGTGTTATCATCAAATTAATATGAACTTGTGCTATAATGTGTCAATAAAACGAAAGTTTGGAAAGAGTTAGTATTGAATATTTAAAGATAATGTATTCATATATACAATGGATGACATTATAGTTATAACTATTTATTTTTTTAAATAGAGAAGAAAAAACAGTGTGTAAAAAGGGGAGTTTTCTTTTGCAATATCAGAAAGATGACTTTTGTTTTATGCCGAATAATGTTATAATATAAAACATATTGTGAGGAGTGAACTGAGTGAAAGAACCAATGTATAAATTTATTGATATTCATGATATTGAAGCTAATGAAAAACAACCAAGAACACATTTTGAAAAAGAAAAGATACAGGAATTATCTGTATCAATTCAACAAAATGGGTTATTACAACCAATTGTTGTTAGACCATACAATGGTAAATATCAAATTGTTGTTGGTGAAAGACGATTTCGAGCATGTAAATTAGCTGGACTTGAGGAAGTTCCTTGTATGGTCCAAGAATATAATGAAGATCAAACAGCAACTGCCGCATTAGTTGAGAACATACAAAGAGAAAATTTATCTCCTATAGAAGAAGCTTTAGCATATCAACAATTATTAGATACGCAAGATATAACACAAGAACAATTAGCTGAAAAAGTAGGAAAGAAACAATCTACAATTGCTAATAAATTAAGATTATTACAATTACCAATGACTGTTCAAGAGGCAGTAAGAAGAAAAGATATTACTGAACGTCATGCAAGAGCGCTTTTAAGATTAGATTCAACAGCTAAACAAAATAATATGTTAAGAGAAATTATGGCTAAAGGTTTAAATGTTGAACAAACTGAGCAAAAAATTAAAGCAAAAATTGAACCTAAAAAACAAAAACCAAAAGCAAAAAGTATTTCCCAAAATCTAAAAATTGCTATGAATACTTTAGATCAAGCAATTCAAATGGTACAACAAGCTGGTGTTAATACACATGTAGATATTCAAGAAACAGATGATGAAGTTGTTTATACAATTAAAATGAAGAAATAAAAAAAGTAATGCAAAGGCGTTACTTTTTTGTTATTCAGTCTTTTTTTCAATTGATATAACCTTATCAATGTAAGGAATTACCAAATATTACCAGGAGAATATTTGAATTAACTATGCTAAAATATAATAAAGAAAATAAGAAAGTTAATGAGGATTATTTATGAGAAAAGAGACAATAACATTAAAAAACATAGAGAGTTTTAAAACAGAATTAATAGAGGAAGAAAAAAGTACAGCAACTATAAATAAATATATAAGAGATATCCAAACTTTTTATAATTACCTTCAAGAAGATAAAACAATAACTAAAGAATGTGTTGTATCATATAAATTAAAACTAGCTAAAGAGTATAGACCAAGAAGTGTGAATAGTATGCTTGTTGCTTTAAATAGGTTTTTTGTTTTTCTAAATATTCCTGAATGTCAGGTTAAACTAAATAAAATTCAAAAAAGTGTTTTTGGTGACGATAATAAGGAAATGACCAAAGAAGAATATAAAAGGCTATTATTTGCAGCGAAGTCAAAAAATAATGAGAGACTATACATGATTATTCAAACGATATGTGCAACAGGAATACGTGTAAGTGAACATAAATACATAACAGTAGACGCTTTAAAAAAGGGAAGAGCAGTCATTATTAACAAAGGAAAGGTAAGAGAAATCATTTTACCCATTGAATTAAAGAGATTGTTACTAAATTATTGTAAAAAACAAAATATTAAATGTGGACCAATATTTGTTACGAAAGGTGGAAAGCCAATGGATCGTAGCAATATATGGAGTAGTATGAAATCGCTATGTGAAGATGCAAGGGTAGATAGCCAAAAAGTCTTTCCACATAATTTAAGACATTTATTTGCAATTACATATTATCAACTAGAAAAGGATTTAGACACTCTTGCTTCTCTATTAGGACACACGTCTATAGATACAACAAGAATTTACACAATGAAGAGTGGTAAAAATTGCTTGCGTTCATTATCAAAGATGAATTTATGCATAAATGACTAGTACATAAGAAAACTACTACATAATTGTTATTATGTAGTAGTTACTATTTTATATTGTGTTTTTACTCTTACATTATAGGTCAAAATGTAAAGGTTTTCAAGACGTTGGAGGGATAATCAAGTGGATATTCTTAAATTTTTCCAATTTATACCAATATTTTTATACAATAAAAATATATTAATCAAAAAAGAAATTTTTTCAAGTTACAAAAAATTTCTTTTTTTTTGAACATTACTACATAATAACAATTATGTAGTAAATGGATTCAGTAAATTATGAGAACTCTTAATGACTTTATCATGATTAAATTGTAATAGGATAACTATGAATTGAATATGTGATATTTTGTTATAAAATGTCACATTAACATCAAGAATGTAGAATCTAAAGTGATAAAGTTCACTGAATTTATATGAAGATTATTTTAAGGACATAGTTATCGTTTTAATTCAAGAGTTGCTCTATGTCTTTTTGCGCTTAAAAAGTTATATACACTTGGGAGGTCAAAATCATGGAAGAAATACGTAAATCTTATAAATGGAGAAAAAGGACCAAAAAAATCGTTTGTTCTATTTTAACTCTTGCAATGCTGGTACAATATTTGCCAGTATCTTTTTTGCGAGATGTTTTTGCTGCGAACGTAGAAGCGAGAGCTATCTCAGTTTCATTTTTAAATGATGGAAGTGGAGGAAATTTAAAACCAGCAGGAGTTGGGAATTATTTGCTTTCAACTGGAGAGCAAATGTCTTTATATCTTAAAATAAAAGCTGAATGGAATGATAACGAAGGGTATGCTAAAGGGACGAAAATGACGTTAAAACTACCTTGGTTTTATTATAGTGAATCGGGTGTTATATTACAAACTTTTGATCGTAATGAAGTGATTGCACAGAATCCAGATGTCGAATTCATTGGAGGGGTAGAAGCAAAGTTAAGTTCAACTGAAACAAACTGGGTTGTTCCTCAGCCAACTGATCAAGAACAATGGGGATCTGATAAAGATGGTGCCAAAGCATATCGACGTCAACAACTAGAAATTCAATCGACACCAACAAATCTATTTAAAGGATCTGCAACACCAGAAGTGACTTTTAAGTTCTTTACCTTGGGAGATAATGTTATACCTGAGAATACATCTGCTTCTATAGCTTTAGGGGCAAGTTATGTGAACTTTTATGATTCAAGTACGAACGAACCTTCTCCAACAGGATATGTGATCCAACCTGGGTCTACTCCATCAGGGAATGAGGACAAATCAGATTTAAGAGCAATCAATATTGTCAATTCAAATTTGAATTGGGAGACAAAGATAACAAGTGTTTCAACACCAGTGTTATGGGATAAATATAATTATGCAGTTTATAAGGTCAATATTAAAAATACTTCTGAAGATGCAAATAGTAAAATAGATTATTTTCATTTCATGCTTCAAGTTCCTAATAGTGTCAACAATGCAGGGCGTGGTGTATTAGAACAAGATATGATGGCTTGGAAGTGGGATTCATCAACAGGGTCACTTGTACCTAATACTGATATTAGTGATCATGCTAGAGACTTCTCTTTTGGTGGTAAATATGGAGAAGGTGGAGCGCTGATTTGGGATGTAACAGGGAAAGACCTCTCAGATTGGAGTATAGATGATGAAGGAAGTAAGATGGCTAGTGAGTATAATTATATTTACTCTATGCCAGGAGAAATAGGGGTTAAGATTGATAAAGAGAAAGGTGGAGAATTA
This sequence comes from Coprobacillus sp., assembly GCF_984815275.1. Classification (NCBI taxonomy): domain Bacteria; kingdom Bacillati; phylum Bacillota; class Erysipelotrichia; order Erysipelotrichales; family Coprobacillaceae; genus Coprobacillus; species Coprobacillus sp. Next base: position 67,439 of record NZ_CFJNYH010000006.1, on the reverse strand, counting down.
AAGAAAGATGAGGAACGTAGCTATTATGTTGCAGTTCCATATGTTAATAATTTTGGAAGTGACTATAGTCATACTGTTAAATTGAAACAAACTATATATTTTGGTGGCCGTGATTTAGCATGGTCTAAAGATAGTGATGTCACTTCAAGCTTCATTAGACAAAAAGTCGATTTTGAGCATAATAAATATGTTGAAGAAAATAAGAGTCCTGTTACCAAAAAGAACGGATACTTAGGCCAAAACGAAACATATTATTTAGATAGTTTTAAAAATACAAGTAATACTCCAGTATTTAACAGTTACGCTGTTGATACATTGCCTGAACATTATCAATTTAATGGTATTAGAATAGAAATGAATAATAACAGTTCAGATTTAATAGACTGGTTTTATCATACCACAGCTGAAAACGGAGGAACTCCTGCCACTAGTGATCCTTTAGAATTTATAACTTTAAAATTTATAGATGATCAAGATAGAGATTTGTATGTTTCTCTTAAGGAGTTAGGAGCAACTGTTACACAAACATCAAATGATAATAAGAATATTTGGGAAATAAATGACCTGGATCAGAAGATTAAAGACTATCTAGATTCACATACAGATTATCAATTTTCACGTGATATCAAATTTTCATTTAAAGAAAGAATTGCAGTTAATGAAACTTTCGATGGGCGTATTGCAGTTATAGGAAAAACAAACTATTTATTAGAATATGAAAATACACTCAATACATTTTATGAAAGGTGGAATTGGACACCTTATACAACTGCAGAATCTGTCCCAGGTTATGATAAGCAATTACAGCAGATAAAAGATCCTGTAACAGCTATTATTGATGGGGAACGTGCGAAACCTTTAATTGGTGGATTTGGTGTTTATCATGATGAGGCAGAAGATGGAACAGTTACTGATATCATGAACTCTTTAACAAATAGTAGTGGCGAAAAATATCAAGCTGTTTCATTAGCTGATCCACAATCAGCCATTCGATTTGAAGTTGGTACTGGTACGACTTCAATGATGATTCCAAGTTATCTTCAAATAGATGGTCTTCTCAAAGTCAATAGCAATAATGCCTATATAGGATTAGTTGCATCAAATATTTATTTGAGTCCTGATCTATTAAATTCTTCGAAGATAAAGACAATTGATTTATATAGCGCAACAGGTACAAAGATACAATTGACATGGAGTCAGTTACAAGCGTATTTGGATAGTTCTAAGGGGAGTATAACTATACCACAATCAGCATGGCAACCAAATAATGGCATTCAAATTTCCCATTTGGTGAAAATAATTATTAATTTTGATGAATTTAATGGAAATATACCATTAAATAATGGTTTAAATTCTTATGTTGAAATTAATGGAACTCCAAATGCGACTGGTGTTCATAGATTTAATGGATTGTTTTCAACTTTATATAATGATTATCCTGCTGTTGCAGAGATAGGAAATATAGTGGAAGATGTCAAAACAACAGAAGCTATTTTAGAGGTTCAACGTATTAAACCAAAAATAGAGGCTTCTGCAAATTGGTATGGTCAATCTTCTACGAATATTAATAGTCCTTTAATTGTTCCAAATAAGAATTCTACATTAAACCCTACAGATCCTACTTATTATCAATTTAAAATAGGTAACGAATCTGAATCAGCTGCATTGAATGTTCATTTGACTTTAGATTTATTAAGTGTCAAAAATGTTGATTTATCTGGACAAACACTTATTAAGGGCTTTAATACTGAGAAGATTGTGATCAAGAGTGGTTATGATAAGGCAATGACTATTGATCATATTGAATTTTTTGATTATGATGCACCAACGAATGGGACACCAACATTTCAAATTGGTCAAGATGAGTTAGCAAATTATATTGATAGTCATGGTGATATTGTTATTGAGTCAAGTGCTTTTTCTAGTGTCATGACGAGATTAAAAACAGTTCGTATTGTGACAGAAAAATTTGAAAAATTAATTGTTAATAATGATTCTGTTATTATTAATGTTTATGGGGATAGTGATTCTTATAATTCTTATTATCAAGATAAGAGATTAGAAGCAAGCTTATTATTTGAACCAGTTGGACCATTGTATAATGATGATGATAAAAAACAAGAAAGTGCTGCTTTCTCAGTACAATCAGGTCAATTAACAATAAGTAACGATATTTATCAAAGAGATGTTCAATCAGGATATATTACAAAAAATACGAATACTGATCAAAATGAAAAAACATTAGGAGTGCCTTATGCTCGAGATTTTACATATCGTGTAGAATTATGGAATCGTTCTTTATCTATACTTGATGATGTAGATACATTGATTGAACTACCACAAATCAATGATGGAGGATTCCATCCAACGTCAATTGTTATATATGAAGATTTATTAAAACAATATGGGGTATTTGAAAAAATGACTTTTATACAAAAGCAAACACCAATACAATCTCTGTTTGGTGATGATTCAAATATAACAATGACATATAATCCTATGAATCATACAATTGGAAATAGTGAGAAAACATATCAGTTAGACTCACAGGGATGTTTTGTTATTCCAATTGAAGATATTGCTGGAGATCAAAGCTTAGAATCTATTATGTTGACTGGGCAGAAATTTGTGATAAATGATGGACTAGATATAAAACCATTCCTTGAAATAAATGGCTGGGCAGACTCACCAATAAATACATCTCATATTTTAAATACACTTGCAACTCATTATATAGACGGATTACGTGGGCTAGATAATACAAAATATACTGTTAACACAAAAGATACTGCAAATGCTTATATATCTAAACTCTATTATGATACAACGATTGTTGCTGGCTATAATGATAATCAGTCAAATGTAAAGTTTACAAAGACAGCAACACCAAGAGAACATGTGAGAATGCGTTATCGTAATGGTGGGTATTGGAATGATAACTCTGAATTAGAAGTAGGATATAAAGGATTAGGTTCATATGCGGTTGATTTTAGACAATATCTTAATACAGGATCAAATTTACCTGGTGATGATGCAATGTCAGGTCAAGAACATCAAAGTATGAATTATATCAAAGCAACATCATTCAATACAGCTGCAACTGTAAAAATGAATGTGACTTTACCAACACAGAGTTTTGAAGCCTATTATTTAAGAATTGATGAAAGAGCAAAGGATTATATTGATTCTATTGAAGTGACTAGAAGTGATGGAAGTTCTTATATTATAGATGGGAATGATATCAGAAGTCACTTCCAGGCAGAAGAGTCAGGATATGGTCGCATTAATCTATTACAAAATAATGAAAGTTTTAGTAATGAACAATTCTTTAAAACTGAAGAAGAAAATTATTATAAATCTCCTGATACAAATTATAATGCTAAAAATCCAATCAAAAGTGCAGTTATTACATTAAAAATTAATCAGGAAGAAACAACAACCTTAGATAATGGAGAAACAAAGGTTAATACTCCTGATTATGGAACATGGTGGAATGATAGTGATGAAAGTACTAAATATATGTTTGAATTTGCTGGTCGTTTTTACAAAGTAGGACAAGCAAAAGCATCTGTAAGTTCTTCTGTAATAATTGGAAGTGATAGTAAACACAACAGTATTGAACGTCAAACGACAGGAACTTCTTCACAGCCATCTGGAAATAGCTGGTCGTTTAGAAATTATTATCAACATACTGATTCTTATGGATGGGGAGCAACAACAGCAAAATACAAAGCAGATGATTTGTACTCAAATGCAGATGTGGTTATAGTGCGTGATTTTAATCGTATTTTAAAAGGTGCGACAACAGATGAAAAGAATGATTATAATATTCAAGCTAAAATTGGAGATAGTAATCAGTATTATATTAATTTCTCTAGAGCATCTAGAACAGCCAACGCTGGATTTAATACGACATCAGAAAATTATGAATCTGGTGTTACAGGAAATTGGGTTCGTCAAGATCCAGATGATTGGAGTGGTAGAGTTGGTTATACTGACCATGTATCCATAAATGATACTTTAGGATTAATAGAGCCAGATGAGACTTATGAATATCGTGGAACATTGACAACAGGACTTGATTTTCATAAACAAATTGTAAATTATATGCATGAAGATAAAGCTATTGAACTTGTTTTAGGAACAGGAAAAACACAAGCCTTACAAAATACAAATAAACAGACAATTCTTATTAAAAAATCTGATTTGGTGAAAGTAGGAGACTATTATACCCTTCAATTTGATAATTCTGCTGATCAGATGAGTGATGAAGATGCTGCAGGAATTGTTACTGAATTAAAAGATGGTGTTCTTCATTTAAAGAAACATCAATATATTTTATCATTTAGAGCCTTATTATGGGATATACAAGGAAATGGAGAATATCTATCAGAGATTAAGAATAATCATTATAATTATGTAGATGCCGATGGTAATATTCAAAATGGAATTGATGGACTTGGCAATGCTAATGATATTATCGTAAGAGTGAAACCATATATGGTTTATGAAAATAATTCTACGAAGATTGCTCAAGCAACAAATACTGCAACAACAAAAACATATCATGATTATGATTTAAATACTGGATACAATAGTTATATGTTTGATGATTGGGCACATAAAGACCAAACATATGATAGTGCATATATTATGGGATATCGTATTCCGTTTAAAGCAGGGCATAACATTGTCGCAATGGGAAAAACACCAATTGATAGCAAAGATGCAGTTACTGCTGATGGAAATAAACAGATTACGGACTATCTGACAAGTGATGGGCATTCTTATGAAATGCTTAATGGACAAACACATAAGATAACACAAAATATTACGCCAACTAATGTTCAATTTGGTGTCAAACTCTATAATCAGACAGTTAATAATCCAACAGATCGTAGTGTACCTGCACGTATTAAAAAGGTTGTAACAGATGATGCATTAAATGAATTCTATCGCTTAAGAAATTTATATATTCCAATACAATGGATTTACAAAAATGATGAAACAGCAACAGGCACTGAAAAAGGACAATGGTTTAAAATGTCACAAATTCAGATGAGGATTAATGGTAAAGATATTGTCATTAAACCTAATGCGACTGGAGATACTTTAGAAGTATCAGGATTAAATCTTCTCGTCACAACAATACCTTTAGATACGATAAAGAGTGTCAATGGGCAAAATTGTTATGTTATTAACATGGAAGAATTTGCCAGAAAAAATTATACCTCTCTTGTCACTGAACAAAATGGATTAGCAAAATCTTATGTTGCATCATTTAAAATCACATTAGAAGCAAACAATCCACTCTTTACAGATGATACATCAGTTTTAAGTAATGGAGAATATTTAACAGCCTCTAAAACAGATGGATATACTTATTTCTATGATGGAACATATGTTGATAGACCTATTCAGGAGTTTAAAGATGATAGTTGGACTGCAAACTCAGTACCAACATTTGGTCAAACAGGAAATGAATACTCTCCATATTCAAATTCAGTGGCTTCTGTTTCTGGACGTAGACAAGTCTACAATTATGTAGAAAAGAGTTCAGTTGTCTTTAGTTCAATTGATAACAATGCTGATACATATAGCGATGTTACAAGTGCCAATAAACTGATAGATTATAACTTACGAAATGCAGTGAGTATCCTAGAACCAGAACTGACAAAGAAGCGTGGAACAAATGGAGAATTATTTGCTTATGACAAGGTAGAAAAATCAGAGACATCAGGAGGAAAACAAACTGAAGTTGATCTCAACCATTTGATGCCATATGATTATATTGAATACACTTTGTCTTCAAAATCACATAACAATTCAGAAATTCCATTAGAAAGAAATCATTTAACAATGGAAGTTGAAAAAGGGCAACAAATTGTTGGCTGGCAACTCATTTTAAGTGATCAAGACAGTGAAAATATTATTGATAAGGCAACAGGTCATGCCATTACAGCTGATGATATATCAGTAACGCTTTCTAATGGTAGTGATAAATTAGAAAATATACAAGCGGGAAAAGATTATTCATTAAATGCTGATCAAAAAGACAGTCATTATCGTAAGATTGAACTGGTCATTGGTAGTGAGGGAACACAAGTTCAGCCAGGACAATATATTAAAGTTAAAATTATTACACAATTAACAGATGAATTGAAAACATTAACTACAACTTTTGAAGATAAAGTTTTAAATACCAATGCTTATATTTATGCTGAAGCAAAACATGGTTATGCACAATATGCGATTGAAGGATATAACTCTTCTGATTATACAAATGGTGGTATGAGTAATAATGGTTGGGATTTAACTCATCAAAACCCAAACCCATATACAACAAGAAATGATATCAGTAATACTGATAAAATATCATACTTTAGATATCAAAGAAATGATGAAGATACATCATTACCAGCAAAATCAAGGTATAATGTGCGTATGCATAATACATTAAAATATTATGATAATGATCCATTAACAATTGAATATAAATTTGATAGAAATGATAGATTATTTGAAGGTCAAGGAGCAACACTGACTGTTAAAGATATTAAGAATGATACAATGCATTTTGTTGATGAACAGACAGTGACAGTTGACTTCTTAGATAAAGATAGATATAGAGGGTTCACACTTACAAAAATTCCAACTGTATCAATTCTTAAATCAGAAGGTGGAGATATTTATTATCCTGATGATTTGGTAACAAAAGCTGGCTATGATAACATGAAAGATATTCGTGTACAGTATAAGATATCTCATCCAAAAACAAGAGCTAGTGACACTTGGGTGACAGTTGATTATGCCAATTTACCTGATGAAGATACAATGGCACAAATCACTGCAATACGTTGGACTTATTTTGATGTCTACTCTGGTTATGAAGTATCTGGAAGTCCATACAAAGATATCATTGAATTTGATAATGTTGTTTTAACAGGTGAAGGACGTTATGAAGATATCCGTCAAGATACTGATGCAAGTGGTGTCATGGATGATACATATCTTGCTGTATCCACAGCTAATATTGATCATCAACAAAACCATGTTGAAACAAAAAATGTTATGGTTGGAGATGTGGAAACAAATATACCAGTAGAAAGAGCGGTTGTATTAAATGATATTAAGGTAGAGGAAGAGGAGATTTATCGTGAAGTTCCTCAAGTGATATTACATCCACAAGTATTTGATTCAGAAAATGATGCAAGTGCGAATTATAATGAGACTGCTCAACAAAAGTTAGGATATCGACCTGAGGATACATATTGGCAAAAGATTACTTTAATCAATCGAGAAATGGTTAATGCATCAGATGTTCAAAATGCAAGACAGGGAACACTCATTAATCCAACAATATATGATAAAATTCCTACTGATTATGTAAGTGTTGAATCAGGTACATTACAATTCAAATGGTTAGATATTGATGGCAATCCAGTTGCTGGTAATTATAGTATTCGAGAAAATGTTATTGAAAATAATGAATCATATGACTATGGCGGAAAGATGATTTATGAAAAATCAGACTTAGTTAAAACTGCTCAATGGAAACCAATTTATGAGAGTGGTAGGCTTTATGAAAATGGAACTAAACCATTTGATGACTTGATTATTGATGCTAATCATACAATGAAAACCCATTATACTGTTAAAACATATACTATTATTGATAATAGTACAGGAAAACCAATTACAATGAATATTGGAGATACCTTAATTGTCTATTATCAGTTGAAAGTTGCCAAAGATAATTTACCAATGGTATATGTTGATGAAGATAAAGATTTATCAACTACAAATGACCAGCACCCTGCTTATTTCCCACGTGCTGGAGAATATTATCAGATAAAAGAAGAATACTTATCTTATTATGGAGCCCGTAATGGACAGGCTTATCCTTTCTCAAATAATTATACTAACGAAAGTGTATATCCTCGCGCTATTCAAAATAGTGATCGTTTAATGGATATGGATTATTTACTTCATGATATTGGTATGAGTGCACAGTTAAATGATAATGTGGATAAATGGGAATTCTTAAAGGATAGTTATGTTTATATTCCAGGAGATGGTAGTACAGATCCTTTAGCAAATACAAGATATGGTGGTGGAAACAAAGTTCTTGGGGACTATGATATTTCATCATTGAAGAATATGCAAAAAACGATTTATTCTCCTGGAACAACAGATCCAAATGGCGCTGGCAAAGATTCATTACCAGAAAGTCAGAAAACAAGCATGAAAGTTTCAACTTGGGATAGAGACTGGTATGAAATTGTTATGGAACCAAGAATCTTTCATATCAATAATTGGGGAAGTGATACACCTATTATTTGGGCACAAAATAGAATTCATTTAGAAAAAGCATGGTTAGTAAGTGCTAGTGAATTTGTCAATACTGATCCACATTCTGAAAATCGTAAGTATGAAACAACGAGTGGTGATGGACTTACAGATGGAAGACCATCTAATCCAAATTACAAAATTAATCCTGGACGTTCATCTGCTACAGATGAATATCAAAGAAATGATTTACATAAACTTACAGATGATAACTACGAAGTAGCATTAGAATATAATGAAAAGTTCACAACAAAATTACAGGCTCTCAATTATGGGGATTGGGATTTGAGTCAGGGTATAGAGTTTACTTATACAATGCCAAGAGGAATTGAACCACTTATCTTCGATAATGATGGTCATGTTGATATGAGTAAATTTAAAGCAGAAATTTTAAGTTCTATTAATGGTGTAGATAGTAGTGGAGTCAATGAAGCGTATACGTCATTAGTCTTAAATGATACTAATTTTGCAGTAGAAATTCTACAGCGTCCAACAGATGGAACATATAAGTATAGTGCACCAACACAAGCACAAGATCCAATCTGGAAAACAGCTGATAAAGATGATTATCCAACTGGAGAAGAAACATCTCCTTGGGTTATTAAAATTATTGTGAAAGAAAATTTAAAGAAATGGTTTAACAGAGGTGCAGATTTAGGATATAAGATGAATGTCTATATTCCTTCACATGTCTATTCAACAAATGATAATGAAGAATGGTTTGATAGATTACAAACAAGACCATATGTTGAAGATACAACAAATACTGATCATTATTATTATCAAATTCTTGATATTGATCACTGGGAAGGAACAACACGAGAAAACATGCAGCATAATCAACGTTATGGCATGGATTATATGTGGTATCGTGGAGATGGAAATACATCAAGTTATTATTTCCGTCATGGTACATATTATTACTACAATGGCTCAATGAATATGCCATATATCAATGGATATAATATTCAAAATCAAGAAGTTCGTATTCAAGAGAACGGACAGGGATTCAATATAGGAATCCCTATTGAGAATAATTATTCATATTACTTGGCAAATAATCAAGACCGTTATAGTCAAACAGGTACTCGAGCAGTTATGAGAAAACCTCTTCTACGCCAATGGACTACTGTTGGTGATGATAAAACTGGGAAAACGTTATCTGATTATTATTTAGAAGCAGAAGGTGGTCAAACTGATTTCAATATTCATGTTGAGAATAAGTACTATTATGATGAATTAGGTTCTGATTGGGAAAATTATTATAGCAATAGTTATGCAACTGGCTCTAAAGAACAACACAGTTATGCGACAGATGGTGGATCAAGAGGAACATATTATCTACCAGTTGTTACAAATATTCTTCCATATGGTATTGCACCAGTTGGCGTAGATAACAGTAGTGGTACATCAAATATAGGAATATTCTCAACCAAAGCAAACGAAAACATAAATCGTGAATTAAATTGGGAGTTATTAAATATAGATGGAAGTGCACTTACAGGATCTGAAAAAGATCTCTATGATGTAGAAGTTGAATATATCTATATTCCACGTTTGGATGAAGATGGTAACGAAGTTATCAAAGATGGGGAAGTGGTTACCGAAGGAAGATATGTTGTGAGATTCTATGCAAAAGCAAACAGTGAAGCAGGTGACCCAGCATTAGAAGCAAAAATCAAGTCTGGAGAAGGACGAACATTCTCATTTGAAACCTTTGCATATTCAACACCAAAACTTGATACATTAAGTGGGGACACGCTTTCTGGTTTAGGTGATTCATTTGAAAACAATTACACATATATTTCAAGCAAGTTAGATAATTTTAAAGCTTTAATAGATGAAGATATACCTACCAATGGTTATACTGTTGGTCATAAATCTAATGATCTTTATAAGTATGGAAATTCAAATGCATATTTCAAACCTGATAATCGCTATGATGCCATTATTGAGACAAGAACTGCAAACAATTCAACAGTTAATTTTGGGAAAATTCCAAATAATATTCTTAATGATAAAATAACTGGTGAAAATCATTATGTTATTGGACAAGGAATGGAGCGTATCTACGAAAATGTTCAAAAGGCTAATGGGGATTATGTTTATAATCTTGAAGATTATCGTGAACAAACGGATCCAGATACATTATCAAAGAATAAGATCAGAGATGCTCTTGTTCTTAAATTCCAGAAAGATAGTTCTGGTACCATTACAGCTCAACAAAATGATTTTAATATGAATCAAGATCAAGTCCATTATGATTATGAGGGATCTGGAAAAGAGATTGGTGATGTTGCATTTGTCAATACAACTAAAGTCAGAACAAGTCGACCAAATTTAACATTACAAAATTTTGTAAGTGCTAATGCTAATGAAGTTGGAAAACAAACACCTACATTAAAGGGAAATGGATCTGAAAATATTCCAGGTTCAACAAATTATACATATGATCATGATATGAATAATACAACACCAGAGATTGAAAAGGATTTTGATTATGGTGATGAAGTTTGGTATGAAGCAGTATTAACAAATAAAACAGAGAATACAGATTATGCACGTCAAGGAAGTATCTATCATTCAAGATTTGTATTTAGTTATCATCTTCCTGATATTGTAACTGCAGCCGATGAAGAAAGTTGGGATCAATGGCGTGATGATGATTTCATCATTGAGTTAAGAGATCAAAGTGGTACAGTTAAACAGACAATTACTCCTAGCACTTTAGCTGGTAGTGGATGGGCAATTAGAGTTATCAACAAAGGTTATCAAAAACAGGCTGATGGTACAGCTAGTCAAGAAGATGATCATACAGGTCAAATCATTACATTTGAATTGATTTCAGCAGCAGATCCGGATTTCGTTGATTATGATTCCTATGTACAAGGATATAAACCAGCTGGGTACTTGGCTTACGGTGATACGATATCTTTAAAAATTAGAACACGCATAGACAATAAAGAGCCTGATGGAATTGATCCTAGTGATCAATCACAACCTGATATTTGGTCAGGATATTATTGTGAAGCATATGCAACAATTCATTCAACAAATAGTGAATATATTATGACTCATGATGGTCATATATATAATGATGATGAAAGAAGTCAAATCGCTGGTAGTGATACAATTATTTATGATGGTTATAATCTAAATAAAGATATTCTTTCTAAGTATGATAAAACATTTACATTGCAACCACAAACACTGGTGAATTGGAATGATAAAAAAGTCAATGATGAAAAGAATGATGACGGAACATTAAAGAATGATTATGATCAAGATGGTGAATTTGATGATGCTTATGCCTATGCATCAAGTGCATCTATTCAAGTTCTTAAACCTGAAGCAAGTATTAGAATTGATACAAGTCATTTGCGTAAACGCGTAAGTGATGATAATGCTTCAATAGTTGTTATTGATGATGCACATGTTCGTTCAGCAGATGAAATGGATATTCGTATTACTCAGGCAGTTAATGAGCAGGCCAATGTCAATCAGTTTATTGCTGGATTAAATATCCCACATCGTGGAACAAATGTTGCAACTTCACAAGTTGCAGGTGTAGATGCAAGAGAAATGATATCGCATCTTAAGGAAATACGAACTGGGCATTGGGAAGTTCCAGACAATTATCCAAATAAGACTATTTATGATGATCATCTAAAAGTTTACGTTTATGGACTTTTGGTAAATGATCCATGGTCAATGACAGGATATGTAGATCCTAATTATGTTGATTCACAAAATCAGGCAGTTTGGACAATACTTGGAGAATCGGATGGATATAATCTAGATGAAAATGCAATAATTTCAGAGAATCAGATTGATTCAGTCGTCAATGCTTACAAAGCAAGTCACCCAGATTCTAGTCATGCATCAGTTTACCAATTAAAATGGGTTGTTACAATGGAAGGATTTTCAGCAGATGATGGAGCAACTTATACAGCTAAAGAAGCAGCTATTAATTATCCTGTTCCTATTGGTTTAAGAATGGCGATTGATTCAGAAGGGGAAGCTAATAAAGAAATCAATGCTTCTGACCAGGCCCAAAATAATACAGATGAAGCTATAATGCATCATTCTGGTGTTGTAGACAATGTTGCTTATGCAAGAGTCGTTACTGGTTCTAAAAATATATCAGACGGTATTGCAAAGCATGTTAATTACTTTGTCAATACGTATGCAAAATATGATGATTATAAGTACGCAACGATATCTACTTCTAATAGAGCAGGATTCTATATTGATCCTGAACTTCCTACTCTTCAAATAGACCTAGAACAAGGTTATTTTAAACCAAAAGTTGAAGAAATAGATGGTCAATATAAAGTCCATTTTGGTTGGGATTATGATAACTCAACTATAGATGATGTTTCTAGTACAATGCTGAAATATCGTGTCACAATGTTGAACAAGAAAATAGACAAGGATAGTGGTATTCTTATTCAAGATAATGCAACTGCCCCAAATATTACATTAGCATTGCCATATAACGAAAAACTAGATACATCAAGACTTCAATATGTAGAATATGATGCACAAGCTAGTGAGAGTCAAGCCCCAAAAGATTATCTTAATGATTATTATGAAGTATATGATAAGAATCTAGATAAAGAGACTCCATTATGGACATGGTATATTTTAGATGAAAATGGAAATTATGTACAAAATACTGGAATAAAAGCAGTTAAAGTTAGTGATGATTCACCTGTTGTCACTTCAAAAGAATTAACGGCGAATAGAAAAGAAAAGAGTAAAATTCTAAACTTCTACTTTACAGGTGAATTGCAACCAGGTGAAAATTTAAAAGTAGAAGTTATGGTCCCAATTCAACGTATGAATTCAAATGCCATTTCAGCAGAATTATTACGATGTAAAGCATATACATTCAAGAGTGGTGCATTTAATGCATATACACCAGATCAAGGGAATATGAACTCATCTGCATATGAATATGATTCACAAGATATAAATGAAAATGGACAGTATAATGATACTGCTATTACAAAAATGACATCTGCAATTAGTTTTACAACTGTTCAGTCATTAGGACAAACAAAACTTGTAGATACAGAACTTGAGAGTAATGTGACAAATGTTCCAGCAGCAGTTAATGAAGGTGGAGATTACACATTCAAGATTTCTTCAGCAAGTTTATCAAGTGCAGCAAATTATAAATATACAAAGAATATTCTTTATGATGTTCTGCCATATGTTGATGACAATTATGTTTATCAAACAAGAAAAGATGGAGAAAATTTTATCAATTCAGCGCGTAACTCTAAATGGAATGGATGGATTGATATCAATTCATTGACTGCTATTAAAGCAGAGGCTGGTTCAGATGAACAAGTTATTGCTCCAACTGAGTACAAGATATGGGTAGGACCATTAGTAGAACAAGATGGAAAAATAGTATTAAACAATGATCTAAATGGATTACCTCAAATCCCAGATGCTGTTTATATCAGTAATGAAACAAATCTTAAGAACTTAGTAGAGCAAGATTCTGAAAAGAAAAAATATTTTGTAGAACTTGAACAACTGAAGACTTATTTAGAAACAGTTTCGGAAAGTGAAAAAGAAGAACTTGTCAAAGGAATACGTACTGTATGGTTACAAATGAAAGAAGATTATACAATACAGCCATCTTCTCGTTTAGAACTACGCTATACAATGCATGCTCCACAGAATGTACCAAAGTATTTAGGAACAATTACACCAAATGCCGATGATGAAAAAGATAGTAATGCTCAAATCATTGAAGCAGTTAGAGATTTTACTGGTTGGAATACATTCTTAAGTAGAGGATATTCTGAAGCTAATGTAAAATATGAACATCAAGAAGAAACAGTTGCTGGAACTTATGTGAATGCGCCAACAGGGCGAGGATACATAGGAAGTTATATTTGGCAAGATATTGATTTCAATGGTAAAAGAGATGAAGGTACATATGAAGATATATACAATATTGGAAGAGACCTTTTGAAAACACCTAAGTATGATTTAAATAATGATAGTCAATTAGATGATCCAGGTGTCAATGGGGTATTGGTTGAACTCTTAAGTGAAAATGGTAGACCTGTGAATAAAGAGGGTGAAGCAGTTGCTAAAGAGAGTGATTTCAATGGTGGAACTGAAACTGGAAAGTATATAGTTCTTGATGATACAACAGGAAATCCAGTATTGCTTGATCCAGGAACAGATAGAGAGCGATTCCGTTATTCAACAAGTCAGCCTGCGACATACGTGAGTGAAAGTGATTATTATGGAAATAAGGGGTATTACGTATTCTCTAACTTGAAACCAGGTCAATACAATATGCGTTACACACTTCCAAAAGAGTATGTTGAGTATTCTGCCACAACTAAGAATTTAAATACGGCTAATATGAATGGAGTAGGAGCGAATATAAATACGCCTGTTGTTGTATACCGTAAGGGGGATGTTGTTTATAATGCTGCTAAAGATTTAAGTGATACAACGATTAGCAGTGCACAAAAAGCAGCATATCAAGTGAAAGATGATACACTTGTTATCCAGACAGCTGAAAGTATTCAAGTTACGGCTGTCAATGAGGATAATACAACAATTGATGGTCAAGGTATAACTCCACATCAAAAATATGATCGTATTTCAATGGGATATAACTTGGGTATTGGTAGAACAAATATGTATAAAGGGACAACTTGGTTGGATGAAACATATCAAGATGCAAATGATGATTTATCAGATGTTACAATTGATGGTATTATGCAAGATCCAGATGGATTGAGTGAAAGACGACTTGGCAATATTCGTGTAGAAGTTTATGAAGCTGATCCAGTTACTCAAAAACCAATAAGCTCATCACCAGCAATCACTGCTGATGGACAAGTGGCAAGTTATGTCACAAATGAGAATGCTGTCGATGATTTATTAGCAGGTGAATATGAATTTAGATTGGTACCAGGTAAAACTTATGTAGTTATAACTACAAATCTTGATAGAAATCTACCATTGAAACCAACAGCTCCAATTTATAGTAATATACCTACAGATGATACAAAATTCAATGATCTTGTTTTGGAAAACAAAGTTTCCACAACAAAGGCATTTACGGTTCCATATATTATTGGAGAACATGTAGATACATGGAAAGATTATGAAAAAACACATACAATTGATTTAGGATTTGTACAATCTTCTAGAGGATTTATTGGTCAAATTGTATGGGATGATAAGAATTACAATGGAATACAAGATCCTGATGAATTAGGAATAGAAGATGTAACTGTCACATTAGAAAGTTATTACTACAATAGTGATACAAATCAATGGATTAAATTACCAGATGAGAAAACTGTAAAAACAAATACAGGTGGTGCATATCAATTTACTGTCAGTACATACTATGATCCAAAAATACCTGATAAAGGACCATATTTAATGGGATATAAGGTGCGTATTGATAAAGATAAGAATGCTAATTTATTTAAGACATATGCCCCAACATGGCAAAGTGTTGTTAATGATGGAAAACAAAGTGATATGACAGAGGTTCCAAATAATTTAGATCAATATTTATTGACTTCAGATTATGTATTTATAGCTGAAAATAAATCAGATATTACATTGCCTGAACATATTATTGCTTTAAATGGTCGTGAATATGATATTGGAAATGCTGCAACTAAGAACTATGATGCAGGTCTCAAATTATATGATACTGGTAATTTGGATGGAATTGTCTGGCTAGATTATAACTATGATGGTATTAGAGATGATGATGAAGTTATTGGCAGTGAACCGACTCCAGAAGAAGAATTATTATCAAAAGTTAAGGTTAAGATTAAGGGATATTATTATGATGGTGGAGTATGGAAAGATGCTGCATGGCTTAAAGATGACAGTGCTCTTACATTAGGAACTGATAACTTCTATCACTATGAGTTTAGCGATTTACCAACGTCTATATTAGTAGGTGGTCAACCATACTTAATGGGGTATAAATTGTTATTAGATTCAGATACAATTGATGAAGTCTTAAAACCTACTCTCAAATATCAGGGAAGTGCTGATAAGGATAGCCATTTAGATATATCATCATCAAAAGATTATAATCTTAATAAAGCAAATGAATATATCATTGTTGCCAATGAAGCAAAGAAACACACAGAGACAAGTAACTTCCATGATTTGGTTGTTACAGTCAGTGGTCAATCTTATGATATTTTACAACATCAAGATATTTCTTCTTATGATGCTGGGTTATCAAGTGTAGAACCAGGAGAGTTAAAAGGATATATTTGGATTGATTATAACTATGATGGAATTAAAAACGATACAAAACCAAGTCAAAATGGTATGAGTGATAGTATCCTTAAGGATATTCAAGTCAATATCAAACAATATGTAGTAAGTGAATCAGCTGGTCACAAGGTTTATACAGAAAATACGTCTTTTGTTCATGCCCCAGCATTAACAGATAGTGAAGGCCAATATAACTTTAAAAACTTACCAGCGTATTACATTGATGATGCAGGAAATTATCATTTATATGCTTATCAGTTAACAGTAGACCAACAAGTTAATGATGCATTTATGAAAACTGATGATTATAAATTAGGAATTACAAAATATCATCGTGGAAATGAAAGTCATTTAGATAGTGATTGGTCTCATGATGGAAAATTATTGCATAATGGAATGGACTATTTAATTCTGTTGAATAAAGCAAATGATGATACTCCACCAGCAAATGAAGTTCTTGGTTATGATATTGTTAAAGGAAAAGCTTATAGCAATATCAATGCTGGAGCAGCTGTTTATCAAAATGGATTTATAAACGGAATCGTCTTTGAAGATTTAGACTATGATGGATTATTTAATAGTCAAAAAGATAAGCCTTATCAAGATGTGACAGTTGTACTCAAACAATATTACATTGATGATAGAGGAGAATATATAGAGACAGGAATTAAAGAAGAAGTCAAAACAAATGAGAAAGGTGAGTATTTATTTGATAATTTAGTAACTCATGGTCAATTAGATAATGGAGATACTGTTCTTTATGCATATCAAATTTCATTATTAGGTTTACCACAAGGATATGCAGTGACAAAATATCATGTTAATGGAGAAAATGGTTATAGTCATATTGATCCAAAAGACAATATTTTCAAAATGAAAGAAAATAAGAATAAATATATTATTTTGGCTAAAAAATCAAATGATACAACATTAGCACAGTATTTTAACGGTTACGATCTTATTGAAGCAAATAAACTTAAATCATTTAATGGAGGTCTTACAAAATTCCATCCTGGTTCAATTAGTGGCTATATCTTTGATGACCAAAATTATGATGGAATCTTTAATAAAGATGAGAGTGGACAAAGTGGCATTAATGTCATGTTAAGTCAGTATGCAAAAGTTCCTGGTGAAGATGAATATATTGCAACTGGAGCAATTGATTTCAAGGTTACAGACGATAAGGGATATTATCAATTTAATGACTTGGCAACTTGTGGTCTTAATGATGAAGATGAAATGGTGTTATATGCATATCGTGTAACGGTAAATCAAGATACTTTGCCTGAAGGTTATGGTATAACAAAATATCGTGTTGATACAGATGAACGTAATAGTAAGCTTGAATCGTCTCATTTTGAATTAATAAGCGAAAGTGAGTATCAATTCCAAGAGAGTTCAGAACCATTTATCATTATTGCTGGACAAACAGATAGTCAGGATATCTCATATTATCAAGAGGGCTATGATCTCATTGAAAGTATTCAAGTTGAAGAGTTGAATGGTGGTATCTCAAAAATTCAGACAGGTGAAATTACTGGTAAGATCTTTGATGATATAGAATATGATGGACTCTTTAATGATGAAGACTTAGGTAAAGAAGGAATAAAAGTTATTCTTAAACAATTTGTAAATGATCCTGAAACTGGTGAATATCAAGAAACAGATTTTACGCTTGAAACGATAACAAATCAGAAAGGTGAGTATCAATTTAACAAATTAAAAACTTATGATACAAATGAAGATGGAGAAATTATTTTCTATTACTATAACGTATATGTTGATTTAGAATCAATACCAGATAATTATGCAATTACAAAATATCAAGTTCAAGATGAAAAATATAACAATAGTGACTTGATTGCAGAAACTGGACTGTTACGTGAAAATGATGAATACATTCTCTTTATTCAAAAAACTAATGATCAAAGTGTTCAATCACAATATAAAGGATTTGACCTTATTAAAGCTCATCAACTGAATTCATTAGATGGTGGAATTACACAATATGAGTCAGGTAAAATTTGTGGTATTGTATGGTTAGATGCGAGTCAAACTGGAAAGATTGATAGATTAGATCCACGATTAGCAAATCAAACTGTAAACTTACAAAGATACTATTATAAAGATGGGCAATGGGTAGAAGATTTAACTATGGTTAAATCAGCAACGAGTGATCAAAATGGCTACTATGAATTTAATGATTTAGATTCATATGTAGAAATTGATGAAGAAAAATACCTTGCTGGTTATCAGGCTTATATTCATGAAGTTCCTTCAGATATGGAAGTTACTGAGCCTTTCAAAAATAATGGGGAAAGTGATAGTAAATTATTAGAAGCAGAATTGCGTCTGAGTCATCCGATGTATGAGAAAGATGGATATATGATTGTTGCACAAACATCTCATTCAAGAGCAGACGATATCAACAGTTCTCAATATGTAAAAAATGGCTATGATATTGTTAAATCAAAAGATATAGATGATATGAATGCAGGATTCTATCAACTTGCTTCAAATGATAATATAGTTATCACTATTACTGCTGATGATACAACACTTATAGAATATTGTTTATTAGCAATCAGTTCATTTGTAAGTATTTGTGTCATTGCATTTAAGAAACGTAAAGAGGATTAAAACAAGCAGCCATGAATTATGTATTCATGGCTGTATAGTATTGAGGAGAAAATTATGAATCAACAAAAAATAAAGTGGGATAAAAAATATATTCTTATTGTTTTCATTGGTTTATGTCTAGTTATAACGTTTCTTATCTTTAATAATAGAGAGAAATCGAATACACTTATATTTGAAGGTTCTCCTGAATATATAAAGAAGAGCGATGAACAAAAGAAACAATTAACAATAGGAGTCACAAATCCCCCTCAAGAATCAAAAAGTTATCTTGGTCAAGATCAAACCTCTCGACTTACAAAACGTCTTGTTTATGAACCTATAGTTTATATAAAAAAAGATTTATCAATAGAGTTTATGTTAGCAGATAAAATTATCTTTTCAAAGGATGGGTTAGAAGCAAAGGTTGAATTAAATAAAAAAGCAAAGTTTTCTAATGGTGATGTTGTTAATGCTGAAACAGTTAAAAAATCTTATTTAGAATTGAATAAAACAACGAGTCAATATTCTCAAAAGGATATATGTAAAACTATAAAAGGAATGGAAGATTATCAATTAGGAAAAAATAATGATATTTCAGGCATCATTATAGATAATGAGTATGAACTTACTTTTCAATTTAACAGTTGTTCAATTCTTAATATCCAGGGATTATCTATTCCAATATTTAAAACAGTTGAAAATAGTAAGTGGGCTATAGGAACTGGAGAATATGCTTTTGAAAAATATTCTCATAATAAATCTATAGAGCTAAAAAAGAATTTATATAAACATACTTCAAAATATGCTTTTGAAAAAATAATTATTAAAGGAACTTCTACTATAGAAAGAAAAAATGAAGTAGATAAATTTAATTTAGATATATGTGAAGTCTCTTTAACCAGTCACATAAATGATATAAAAGAAGCAAAATATCATAATGTTTATGAAGTTAATGAAGCATTTCATCTCAATTATCTAGAATTCAATCTAAATGATAAAGTAGGAGAGAATAAAGATATAAGAAAAACAATTTATTATTCAATTAATAAATCTGATTTGCAACAAGGATTTGATAAGAATGAAAGAATGAATAATTGTCAATTGTCTTCACTAAATAATGAGAAATCTCTGGAAACTTATGATTTAGATATTGCAAAAAAAGCATACCGTAATGTCAAAAATATAAAAGAAATTGAGTATTATACCTTAGGAGATACAGTATCAGCTTTAAGATATGATATGATGAATAAAAATCTTAAAGAAGTTGGATTAAATCTTAAAAAGACTTCTCAATATGATGCTACACTTCGATATACTACTCATCAATTGACTTCACCTATTTTAGATTTTGAAGAGAGTATTATGAATTCCTCATTAAAAGAAAGTTATCAGACATTTATACAAAGTTCATATCAGAACAATTGTCAAAATATACTTAAAGACTTCGAAGACTATTGTCATAATGAATATGTTACAGTTCCTATTTCTACAGTTGCATATGGATTAGCTATTTCAAGTGATGTAGACCAAGATAATGTTAGAGATTTAATGATAAACAGTTAAATCTGTCTTTTGATGAGAATATTTAGTTTACTGTTGTTTTTCATTGACGATAAAATAGTCAAGTGTTATGATAAAAATATCAAGAACGGGAGCTTATAAATAGGCTGAGAGGGAGTTGTGAACTTCGACCGCACCTGATTTGGGTAATGCCAACGGAGGGATATAAACTTAAAAATGAAGTGATATACCGTTGTTTGGCATATCACTTTTTATATTATAAGGAGAGAAAATAATGTTTGAAAAAATTATAAAAAATGTTAAAGAACAAAATCCTTTGGTTCATTGTATAACAAATAGTGTTACAATGAATGATTGTGCAAATGCTTTATTAGCAGTACATGGAAGTCCTATTATGGCAGATGAGCAACAAGAAGTAGAAGATATCACATCAATCTCTCAAGCTCTTGTCATTAATATTGGAACACTTAACGAGAGAACAGTAGAGGCGATGATTAAAGCGGGAAAAAAGGCAAATGAACTTGGACATCCTGTCGTATTAGATCCAGTTGGAGCAGGTGCAAGTCAATTTCGAACGGAGACTACATTTCGTCTACTCAAAGAAGTGAAATTGAGTGTGATTAGAGGAAATATATCAGAAATGAAGACTGTTTATTCAGGAACGGGAACGACAAAAGGTGTAGATGCAGATATTAATGATATTGTTAGTGATGATAATTTAATGCAGACAATAAGTTTTGCTAAAGAGTTAAGTCAAAAAACAGAGGCAATTATTGTAATCACAGGACCTATTGATATTATAACTGATTCTAAGAATACTTATATCATTAAAAATGGGTGCCCAGAAATGTCTCAAATTACAGGAACTGGTTGTATGTTGAGTGCGATATTAGGTGCATATATAGCAGTTAATCAAGATAATTTATTAGATGCGGTTAGTTGTGCAGTTGCTATCATGGGATATAGTGGTGAACTTGCTAAACAAAAAATTGTTAAGGAAAATAGTGGGACAGGAAGTTTACGAGTTTATCTCATTGATGCTCTAAGTATGATGAATAGTCAATTGTTGAATGGAGGCATACAAATTGAAAAAAGATAAGCAGGCAATAAGAAAAGCTATGCAATTGTATTTAGTTACAGATCGTTATTGGTTAGGAAAGCATACACTTTGTGAAGATGTCGAAAAGGCTGTTCAAGCAGGTGTGACATGTGTACAGCTGCGTGAAAAAAAACTTAATAATCATGAGTTTATAAGGGAAGCAGGATATTTAAAATATCTCTGTATAAAGTATGCAATTCCATTTATTATTAATGATAATGTTGATGTCATGTTGGCTGTAGATGCAGATGGAGTACATGTTGGGCAAAGCGATATGAAAGCTCACAATGTGAGACAGTTAATAGGTGAAAATAAAATTCTAGGTGTTTCTGTACAAAGTGTTGAGCAAGCTTTAGAGGCACAAGGAGCTGGTGCAGACTATTTAGGAGTAGGAGCGGTTTTTCATACAGGTACAAAGAAAGATGCTGTAGATGTTGATATTCAGACATTAAAAGATATTTGTAATGCTGTTCAAATACCAGTAGTAGCTATTGGAGGTATTGGTTATCAAAATATATTGGAATTAAAAGATAGTGGTATTGCTGGTGTTGCAGTTATCAGTGCAATTCTAGCGCAAAAAGATATTCATAAAGCTACACAATGTCTTAAAGAAATATGTCAGGGACTTTTTAATGATTAAGGGGTACATATTTGATTTGGATGGAACACTCTTAGATTCTCTAAATGTTTGGGATAATGTAGGGAATCGCTATCTACAAAGTATTGGGATTCAAGGGCCAGATGATTTAGATTCTCTTATGGAACATATGTCTTTACAAGAAGCAGCCCTATATATGAAAAATACATTTGTTTTAACACAATCTGTTAATGAAGTTGCTTTAGGAATAACCTATATTATTGAAGAAGCATATGAAAAATCTATTCCATTAAAAATAGGAGCACGAAAAGTTATAGAAAAATGTTTTGATAAGAATTATCAAATTGTTGCATTCACTGCTGGTTCCGTTGAACTTGCAACAAAAGCTCTCATGCGATTGAATCTTTTCCACTATTTCCAGAATATTTATTCGTGTCAAACTTGTGGATATAATAAAACAGAGATCGAAAGTTATTTAACTCTTGTAAAAAGTATGAATTTAAAAGTGAAAGAATGTGTCGTTGTAGAAGATGCATTATATGCAATTGAGACAGCAGTAAATGCAGGTTGTTATGTAAAAGCAATTTATGATCAGGCTAATCAAAAAGATTGGGACAAGATATGTGGAATTGCTCATGAACATTATGAATCATTTATAGAGATGGAGGATAGAATATGAATACTGTTTTGACTATTGCTGGGACTGATCCTACAGGGGGAGCAGGTGTTCAGGCGGACTTGAAGACATTTATGGCACATAACGTGTATGGGATGAGTATTATAACCGCTCTTGTTGCTCAAAATACACTAGGTGTTAAAGATATTATGAATGTAACTCCAGATTTTCTGGAGGAACAATTTGACTGCGTTTTTAACGATATTTTTCCAGATGCATTGAAAATAGGAATGGTGTCAGAAACAGAATTAATACATACAATTGTTAAGAAATTAAAACAATATCATGCGAGACATATTGTTGTTGACCCTGTTATGGTTTCCACTAGTGGATCCCGATTAATTGAAGATAGTGCTCTTGATGCATTAAAATATGAACTGATACCTTTGTCTGAAATTATTACACCTAATATACCAGAAGCAGAAGTTCTTATTGGGAAGAAGATAAAAAGTAAAGAAGATATGATTCGTGCTGCACAAGATATTCGTCAATGGTATCAAGGAGATATTTTGATTAAAGGTGGCCATTTTGAAGATCGAGCTGATGACTTGTTATATCATAATAATGAAAAAATATGGTTAGAATGTGAACATATAGATAATCCAAATACACATGGAACTGGATGTACTTTATCTAGTGCTATTGCAAGTCATTTAGCTTCTGGATATGATATGATTACAAGTGTTCGAAAAGCAAAAGATTATATTAGTGGGGCCTTAAAAGCAAATCTTGATTTAGGGCATGGAAGTGGACCATTAAATCATTGTTGGAATTTGAAGCAAAAGAGATAGTTTATTTTTCTCAATAGGGAATAAAAAAGAAGATGAAATACACTTAATTATCAATAAAGGTATTTCATCTTTTATTTATAATAAATATGATTAAGTATTATGTTTTAGGAATTCAATAACATCTTTTTCAGGCATAGGCTTGGCATAATAGAAGCCTTGTACAAAATCTATTTGACAATCTTTTACAAACTGATTTTGTTCTTTCGTTTCGACACCCTCTGCAACAACAGAACAACCTAAATCTTGAAAAGAACGTGTTATGTTTTTAACAAGACCAGCTGACTTTTCATTATCCATAGCAGCTAATATTAAACTTCTATCAAGTTTGATAGTACCAAATGGAATACCAATAACTGTTGCAATATTAGAGTAGCCTGTTCCAAAATCATCTAAACCCATACGAATTCCTTTTTGGGCTACATAATTTGCAAAATGAGTAACAACTTCTACATTTTTAGCTATTGTGCTTTCAGTAAATTCTATTTTTATTTTTGATAAAGGGATATGATGTGATTCTATAATCTCAATGACTTTATTTGATAAGTTTGATTCATTAAATTGATAAGCTGAAAAATTAACATGTACAGATTTTATATGAATATTTTCTTTTGATAAATGATTTATAAATTCACATGCTTTTTCAAGAATCTGATAAGTTATTTCTATAATAAGACCAGTTTCTTCAGCAATTGGAATAAATTCATTAGGATATAATGGACCCAATGATGAGTTTGGAATTCTCACTAGAGATTCAGCAAAATCATACTTACCAGTTTTTAAATCAATAATAGGTTGATAATAGAGTTCAAAACTCTGTTTGGCTATTTTATCCTTTAATATCTCAATAATTCTCTCTCTTCTATTGATGCTGTTCATAATATTTTCATCACAGTAATGGACTTGCTTCGATGAATCACGTTTAGCTTGAATAACAGCATATTCTACAGCATTCAATATCTTTTCGGCTGTTGTAGCACTTTGAGGATAAGTTGCAACTCCAGCAACAGTGGAAACATAAAAACTATAATCTTGAATTATCCAGGGAGAGATTGTTTTTTTATCAAGTAGATCAATAATTTGTTTTACCAAATGACGTTGTTCATGTTGAATTAAAATAGCAAATTCATCACCATTAAAACGATAAACACTATTTAATGGTGCAATGGAAGATAAAAACTCTGAAAATTTAACTAATAATTCGTTTCCCATAGCATGTCCATATGATTCATTAATCTTCTTAAAATCTCTAAGAGAAATAACAAGCAAAACAAATGGATCATGACCATATTTTTCAATTAATATTTCCATCATTTGAAATAGTTCAGAACGATTAGGTAAATTTGTTAAAGAATCTAAGGTTAATTGCTTATTTTGCAAATGAAGATAAATAATTAATAAAGCCATAGTGGCTGCTGTTCCAGAGAGGATAATATTTGGATAAATTTGTTGAATAACAATAACAGCAACTGCAATAAGTGGAAAGACACTAAGTATCTTGTAAATATGATAATTTATTTTTTTCTTATTGATAATCACAATGATAAGACAAAACAAACAGTATAAGTAAAATAACAAGTAAGTTATAAAAATAAATGAACCCTGATTGTAAACACCTTCAGATGATAAACTAAACAATATATGTGAAAAAGGATTGGAAAGGACAATAAGGATATAAATAAGTCCAGGCAAGGTTCCTAACCACATTATTTTTGATAGTTTTGTATGATTGTAAATAAGAGTTGATGAATATAAGAAATAAATCATTCCCATTAAAGGGGTGAAAATAAAGTAAATAGTCGTCACAAGTTCTATCATCCAAATTGGAAAAATTTGAGTATAAGTCAACATACAAGTTGATAGAATATTAGTAGATATAGCGAGAAATGTGACTAAAAAACAGGCCTGAAATAACTGATTTGTTAACGTTGGTAAATTGCTTCCTTTTCTAGAGTAAGACCATATAATAAGAAGAATGATAATTGATATACATTCAGGTATAATATTCCAATACAAGATATCCCTCCTTGTCATTTAAGATATTCAAACTATAAAAACCCTTCTTAATGCTAAGAAGAGTCTATCTGTTATTCAAATGCTATACAAACAGGTGCAGGTAAATCTATTGTTGAGTCGCTCATAAGTAATTTTTCATTATCTTCATCAAAGGTTAATACTTGTAATTGATTATCACCTTGACAGCCAACAATTAAGAACTGATCATTAATAATATGAAAATCTCTAGGACCTTTACCAGTATGAACCATATACAATAATGATATTTTACCAGATTCTTTATTGACACGATACATCGCAATACTATCATGACCGCGATTAGATACAAATAAATGTTCACCAGTTGATGTCATACGAATAGCAGATGCACTTGAGAACCCCTTGAAATGTCTAGGAATACAATGAATAGCTTGAATAAGAGTAAAACGGCCTTCAGAGTATTTAAAAACCATAATATTATTCGCAATTTCATTCACAAGATAAGCAAAACGACCATCATATGAAAAAATCATGTGACGTGGTCCAGAACCAGGAATAACATTGAGAGTATAATCAGCATCTTCTAATAATACCCCTTGATGAAAGCGATACATAACAACTTTATCTGCACCTAAGTCTACAGAATATACAAATTGTTTATCTGGTGTAATACCAACATAATGAGTATGGGGTCCAGTTTGCCTTTTTAAAAGATCAGGTCCAAGTCCTTTATGTCTTACAGCAGAAATTTTCTGAGTTATTGTTTTGTTATCTAATTGATAAGAAGCTGTTGCACCAATATGATAATTTGCTGCAAAAATATAACAGAGAGTATCATCAACACATAAATGTGTATAAGATCTTCCACTAGAATTATAATTATTATTAAGAATTAATTCATCTTTATAAATTGAGAAACTCCCTAATCCTCCACCATCATTCAATGAACTGGCATTTTTATATGCAACATATAGAACATGATCTTTAGTTATCATATACGAAGGGTAATCCTGCGTGACTATCTGCTGAACACGTTGCATCTCAAGTGTCTCTTCATTAAGTCTCATGATATAAATTCCCTTATCATTATTTTTTCCATAACTGGCAACATAGAATGTTTTCATAAGTAAACCCCTTTCATAAATCTATTTTAACACAATAATATTCTATTTACTAATATAAAAAAATGTACTACAATAAATATAATATAAAAGAAGGAGTGATCGTTATGGAAGATAAGTTATTACTAAGTTTGTTACAGAAAAATGCAAGGATGAAAATTACTGATCTAGCGGCCGCCTTAGAAGAAACGAAAGATAATGTTATTGATAGATTAACAGAATTAGAAAAAGAAAAAGTCATTTGTGGATATCATACAATTGTTAATTGGGATTTAACTCATGCTGAAATTGTCACTGCCTTGATTCAAATCAATGCAAATCCAGAAAGAGAGTATGGTTATGATAGAATCGCAAGTCGTATTTATAAATTTGATGAAGTCGATACAATGTATCTCTTAAGTGGTAGTTTTGAATTTGTAGCTATAGTCAAAGGGAAAACAATGCAGGAAGTTGCTCACTTTGTAGCAAGTAAATTAGCATGTTTAGATGGTGTGACAGGGACATCAACATTCTTTGTATTAAAACAATATAAAAATAATGGTGTTGTTTTAATTGAAGATGAAGATGGTTCTAATGATAGATTGGTGGTGACTCCATAATGGATTATGAAAATATGTTGAGTGATCGTGTTAAACTTATTAAGCCTAGTGGAATTAGAAAATTCTTTGATTTGGCCTCACAAATGGAGGGAGTTATTTCTCTTGGAGTTGGAGAACCAGATTTTACAACACCTTGGGCAATAAGAGAAGCAGCAATATATTCTATTGAAAAAGGACGTACTTTTTACACTGCTAATCGTGGTTTATTAGAATTACGTAAAGAAATATGTAATTACTATAAAAAAAGATTTCAGGTATCATATCATCCTGAAAAAGAATGTATTGTCACTGTGGGTGGATCTGAGGGAATAGATATTGCTATTCGTTCAATTATTAATCCAGGTGATGAAATGATTGTTTTAGATCCAGGGTATGTTGCTTATGCTCCAGGTGTTGAATTGGCAGGAGGAGTTCCAGTTGCTATCAATCTTCGTCATGAAGATCAATTTAAATTGACTCCTGATTTATTAAAGGCTGCTATAACTCCAAAGACAAAAGCAATTTTGTTAAACTATCCGTCTAATCCAACTGGTGGATTTATGACAAAAGAGGATTATGAAAAGATAGTTCCTATCCTAAAAGAGACTGGAATTATTATTCTATCTGATGAAATTTATGCAGAAATAAGTTATGAAGAGGAATTTTGTTCAATTGCATCATTTGATGAAATTAAAGATCAAGTAATTATTGTCAGTGGTTTTTCAAAGGCACATGCTATGACAGGATGGCGTTTAGGTTATATTCTTTCCAATTCTGTTTTGTCTAGTGCTATGTGCAAGATTCATCAATATGTTATTATGTCAGCCCCATCACCAGCACAATATGGTGCCATTGAAGGTTTAAGACACTGTCAGGAAGAAGTTATGAAAATGCGTGATTCATATAGAACAAGAAGAAATTTTCTTGTGAAAACATTTAATGATATGGGATTAGAAACATTTAAGCCATTAGGTGCATTCTATGTTTTCCCATGCATTCAATCAACAGGACTATCTTCAGATGAGTTTTGTGAAAAACTCTTAGAAGATCAAAAGGTAGCATGTGTACCAGGAACAGCATTTGGACCAGCTGGTGAAGGATTCATTCGTGTTTCATATGCTTATAGTATTGAGGAACTAAAAATCGCAACAGAGAAAATAAAAATATTTGTTGATAAAATAAAGAGTCGTTAGACTCTTTTCTTGCTTTTCAATCAGTTCACCATGAGTTCATCTCGATTGTATTAAATAGTGGTAAGGAGATTGTGAAATGTTGAAGAAAGATAAAATAAGATTATTGGATAATAAGAGATTAAAAAAGAATATTCTTAATCAAGTTGTTAAAAATCCAATTTTGGAAAATGTTAATAGTTTATTACGTATGGAGCAGCTTTATGAAGCTGGGATTAAAGAAATTCGAACAAAATTGGAGATACTAGATTCTGAATTCAAGGTGAAATATGATCATAATCCTATTCATCATATTGAGTCTAGATTAAAAAAGCCAGAAAGTATTATAAAAAAGGCGATAGATAAAGATGTGACATTGACTGAAAAAGAAATTATGCGTCATATACATGATATTGCTGGAATTCGTGTGATATGTAATTATATAGATGATGTCTATGTTGTGGCTCAATTATTGATTAATCAAGATGATATTAAGCTTATCAAGATAAAAGATTATATTCAAAATCCAAAAGATAATGGTTATAGAAGTTTGCATTTAGTGTTAGAGGTGCCTATATTTTTAGCTGAAGGTGTACAGCCTATTCATGTAGAAGTTCAATTAAGAACAATAGCTATGGACTTCTGGGCTTCATTAGAACATAAATTAAAATATAAAACTGATAATAATGTTCCTGAAGATATCAAAAAAGAATTAATCCAGTGTGCAATGTCTATATCAGAGTTAGATTATAAAATGCAAAGTATACACAATCGTCTGAATAATGATTCAGAGATTCAATAAACTGAGATATTATTATAGATATCTCTTTTGTTTGACAATATTTTCCATAATGATATAATAATAGTAACGATTACTATTTAAAAGGAGGATAATGTATGAGTAAACATTTAGGAATGGATATTCGTGTACCCATAGAATGTGATAATCCATCAATTCAAAGAGATGAAGAAAAATGTATTAAGTGTGGTCAATGTAAGAATATCTGTCAAGATTATATTGGTGTTCATGGAACGTATAGCCTGGAAGATACATTAGACAGAGCAGTATGTATCAATTGTGGACAATGTGCAAATGTATGTCCAGTCTCAAGTATTCATGAAACTTATGAATATCCTTTCATTCAAGAAGACATGAAAAATTCTGATAAAATTATTATCTTTAACACATCACCATCAGTAAGAATTGCCTTAGGAGAAGAGTTTGGTATGGAAGATGGAACTTTTGTAGAAGGTAAAATGATTGCTTTATTAAGAAAACTAGGAGCTAAATATGTTTTAGATACAAATTTCTCAGCTGACTTAACTATTCTTGAAGAAGGTACAGAATTAATACGTCGCCTAACAAAGCAAACTAAGCCTTTACCGCAATTCACAAGTTGTTGCCCAGCTTGGGTAAAATATTTAGAAATTTATCATCCAGAAATGCGTAATCATCTTTCAACTGCTAAGAGTCCAATTGGTATGCAAGGGCCCACAGTAAAAACTTATTTTGCTAAAAAAATGAACTTAGATCCAACTCAAATTATTAATATAGCTGTTACACCTTGTACAGCCAAAAAATATGAAATCAAAAGAGAAGAGATGTGTGATGCTGGGAAATATTTAGGAATTGATAATATGCGTGATATGGATTATGTGATTACAACAAGAGAACTGGCAAAGTGGGCTAAAGAGGAAAATATTGATTTTACATCTTTAAAAGATTCAAAGTTTGATTCACTAATGGGTGAAGCAAGTGGAGCTGGTGTTATTTTTGGAAACTCAGGTGGAGTTATGGAAGCAGCACTTCGTACTGCTTATGAAATAATGACAGGTGAATCAGCTCCAATCAATTTGCTTACATATACGCCTGTAAGGGGATTGGATGATGTTAAAGAAGCAAGTGTAGATATGAATGGTATAACAGTAAATATTGCAGTGATTTTTGGTACAAAAAATGCAAGTCAATTTATTGAAAAGATGAAGACTGCTGATAAAAAGTATCACTTTGTTGAAGTTATGACATGTCCAGGTGGTTGTATTGGTGGTGGTGGTCAACCAAAAGATACGAAATATCAGGGCGATCTCCTTCGCGCAAAAAGAATTGCAGGACTTTATAACAGAGACCAATCAATGAATTTAAGAAAAAGTCATGATAATCCTGAAATTCAACAGTTATATAAGGATTTCTATCAAGAACCAATGAGTGATTTAGCAGAAAACATGCTACATACAACTTATATAGATAGAAGTAAGGAATTAGGAAAATAAAAAATGTATGAGTCTCTATTATAATTCTCTATAAAGAACAAAAGGAAGAACTCAATCTATTTATCATAGATTTAATTCTTCCTTTTTAAATACTATTTTTGGTTTTCTCTTTTTAACATTTCTTCATAACTAAACATACAGCCACAGTAATTTTGTCGATACATTTCATACTCTTTTGTCATTTGAGTTGATTTAAGATAACCATTATTTTTCTTGAAATCAGCATATAAGAACTTTGGTGTAGAACTTTGCCAAGCATCTCCAATTTCATTAATCCATTGACTATTTTTATGTGGAGATATACTCAAGACAGTTGTCCAATAATCATAATGATTTATTTTTGCATAATCAAATGTTCTACGCATTCTTAAACTATAACATAGTCTACATCTCATACTTCCCTCAGGTAATTCTTTAAGTGGATAAAGATGAGAAACCCATTCAGGATGATTGTAAGGATCTTCGATAACTTGAATATTATGCTTGAAATCTTGATTAAATCTCTTTATAAAATGTAAAAGTTCCTGATATCTTCTTTGATATTCATCAATAGGATAAATATTTGAATTAGAATAATAAATAGTTATATGAAAATATTCAGATAATTCTTTAATGACATAACTTGAACAAGGACCACAACATACATGAAGCAATAGAGTGGGTTTTGTATCTCCGAGTCTCTTTAATTCTTCTTGAAGCTTTAAATCATAGTTTATTTTCATTATTGAATAAACATACAATCACCAAATGAGAAGAAACGATATTTTTCTTCAACTGCATGATGATAAGCCTTTAATATAAATTCTTTATTGGCAAAAGCACTCACTAACATCACAAGGGTAGATTTAGGTAAGTGAAAATTTGTAATTAAAGCATCAATAGCTTCAAATTGATAGCCTGGATAAATAAAGATATCAGTACTTTCCTGAGTTGCTTTAAATTGTCCATATTTCTTAAAATTTGCTTCAAGTGTTCTTGTAGATGTTGTACCAACACTTATAATACGCTGACCATTTGCTTTGGCATTGTTTAATTGTTGTGCAACATCTTCATCAATCATGTAAAATTCACTATGCATGTGATGTTCTAAAACATCATCTACTTTAACAGGTCTAAATGTTCCTAACCCTACATGAAGAGTCACATCTAAAATCTTTACACCTTTTGCTTTGACTTTATCAATAATATCATCAGTAAAATGTAAACCAGCTGTTGGAGCAGCAGCACTTCCTTCAATCTTTGCATAGACAGTTTGATAACGGTCCTGATCTTCAAGTTTTTCCTTGATATAAGGAGGAAGAGGCATTGTTCCAAGAGTATCTAAAATCTCATAAAAGATACCTTCATAAATCATTTCAAAGTGACGTATTCCTTCATCACCAATATGAATACATTTTGCTTTTAAAGAACCGTCACCAAAAGTAATAATAGTATCAATTTTTACAATTCTTGCATTACCTACGAGACATTCCCAAACGTCATTACCTAAATCCTTAAGTAACAAAACTTCAACATGACCATTAGTTTCTTCTTTTGTTCCATAGAGTCTTGCAGGAATAACCTTTGTATTATTTCTGACTAAGATATCTCCTTCATGTAAATAATCAAGAATATCATAAAAATGTTTATCTTCAATTGTTTCATTCTTTCTATCTAATACCATCAAACGAGAAGTATCTCTCTTTTTTAAGGGAGTTTGTGCAATTAATTCTTCAGGTAAATGATAATCAAATTCACTTAATTTCATATTTAAAATGCCCTCTCATATACATCTCTACCATAATGATCTAAGAATTCTTCTTTAAAGTCTAATAAACGATCCTCTTGAATTGCATTTCTAATATCTTCACTTAATTGTAATAAGAATGCAACATTATGGATAGAGAGTAAACTCTTTCCAAATATTTCATCACATTTATGTAAATGTCTCAAATAAGCACGTGTATAGTTACGACAAGTATAACAATGGCATTTATCATCTATAGGCGTAAAGTCATATTTAAACTTCTCATTATTAATATTCATTCTTCCATAATGTGTCATTAATGCACCATGTCTCGCCACTCTGGTTGGTAAAACACAGTCAAACATATCAATGCCTCGCATAGCACCTTCTATGAGGTCAATGGGATTTCCTACTCCCATTAAGTAACGTGGTTTATCTACAGGTAGCCATTGAATCGCATCATCAATCATTTTATACATGACATCCTTAGGCTCACCAACACTGGTTCCTCCAATAGAATAACCTGGAAAATCCATTTTCACTAATTCTTTCGCACTGAATTCTCTTAAATCTTCAAATTCTCCACCTTGAACAATTCCAAACAACGCTTGATCATCTCTTTGGTGAGCATCTTTACCACGTTTTGCCCAACGAAGGGTTCTTTCAACACTGTTTTTCATATAGTCATGTGTACAAGGATAAGGAGCGCATTCATCAAAACTCATAATAATATCTGCACCTAAATCATTTTGAATTTGAATAGCTTTTTCAGGGGATAGAAATAATTTCTTTCCATCAACAATACTTTTAAAGGTAACACCTTCTTCTTCTATCTTTCTTGTTTTTCCTAAAGAAAAAACTTGAAAGCCTCCACTATCTGTTAAGATAGGTCCATCATAATTCATAAATTTATGTAAACCACCAGCCTGTTTGACAACATCTTCACCAGGTCTTAACCATAGATGATAAGTATTAGAAAGAATCACTTGTGAGTTCATTTCTTTTAATTGTTCAGGCGAGATACCTTTGACTGTAGCCAATGTTCCAACGGGCATAAACATAGGTGTTTCTACATCTCCATGAGGAGTATGCAAGATACCATATCTTGCTCCACTTTGCTTACATACATGTTTTAATTCATACCAAAAACCTTCCATTTTTTCACCTCTTTTTTAGCACTACTCATTATACATGAAAGTTGTTATAAGTTCAAATTTTATCTGTTATTTATATTTGCTTAAAACATATTCTATAGTGTATAACATTAGGTGATAGGATGACAGATTATTAAATGTTAATGATCATGAATAGTGTTGTTGAATGGCTTCTTGAAATAATCAAGAAGTCAAATAAATAATAAAAGCTTAGGATACTGTCTATCAGCAGTACCTTTTTACATTTTTATTATGCTCCAAGATATATTCAATTCCGATAAGTTGCTAGAAGGAAATAAGTGAAGTATGAATTTATTTGATAAATCAATTTATTGAGTTTTTTTCTAGAAAGGTCATTATATGAAAGTTAGCCAAATATTAAATAATAATGTGGTAGTTGTCAAATGTGGACCACAAGAAGTAATTGTTTATTCAAAAGAAGTTTCTTTTAAAAAGCATCCAGGTAATTCCATTGAATTTAGTGAAATAGATAATACATATATATTAGATTCATATGATGAATGAGAACGTCTTAGTTATTTATTAACAAATACAAAAGAATAATGTTTTCAGATTGTCATTCAAGTGATAGATTATGGTGAAAATCTTCTAGAAAAAATGTCTGATTATCTTTATCTTACTTTCTTAAATCATGTTGATTGTAGTGATTATTTGATGTGGTGGACTAATAGATTTAGTAAGTGCAACAAGTGGAGAAATGAAAAAAAGATATGAATTTATTTATGTAGACAAAAATGATGATGGAACAGGTTCGTATCAGCGTATAAAAAAACTCTTTTTACTGGTTTAAAGAGTTCTTAAAAAGCAGGGAGTATAAATGAGGTTTACAATAAGATGTATTAATGATACAATAAACAAAGATAGTGAGGTGGAAGACATGCATATTAATAATCAACAATATTCAAATTCATATCATGATGCATGGCTTACACAGGAACAACATTAACCGGTTTTTCTTACAAGGGACGAGTGCGTCCAAAATAGGGGAACTGTCAATACAATAATAAACAAAGGTTCCATTTTTATTGTGGAATCTTTTTTTGTTCCCCAGAAGAGAAAAGGGGATTTATCATGAAAAAGAATTTATATTTAAATTATATATTTGAATTTTTACTTAATTTGAAACTCACAACATTACTTTGGCCAACATTTTTAATTATGAAAGGATTTACTCTTATTGATGTTGGAATATGTGAAAGTATTTTCCATATCACATCAATGTTAGGAGAAATGCCAACAGGAATTATTAGTGATTTATATGGAAGACGATTGAGTCGATTGCTAGGAAGACTTATTGATATTATATCCATTATTGTTTTAATTATAGGACAATCAGAATGGATGATGTATTTATCATTTATATTGTCTGCATTATCATATAATTTAGAATCAGGTACTGATAGTGCTTATGTTTATGATCTTTTAATGGAAACTCATGAACAAGATACTTTTCCTAAGATACAGGGAAGAAGAGAAATTGTGATTCAAATGGCAACCTTATTAGCAACAACAATTGGTGGAATCATTGCAGGATTGAGTTATCAATTGACATATGGCTTATCTATACTTGTTGTGATAATATCTATTTTTGTTTTGATGCAGATGAAAGAGATTCGAAATCAGCATTATGTCAAAACTCATATTCTAAATGATATGAAACAACAAGTCATTATGAGTTATCAGCTTATTAAAGAAGATCATCAAATCTTTTATTTGATTTTAAGTACATCACTTTTTTCAGCATCATTAACAACATGTTATTATTACTTAACAAATTACTGGACTGAGTTAGGTATAAAGATATCATCTATTTCTATCTTTTTATCATTAGAAAATGTTGCTGCTATGATTGCAGGAACGTTGGCTTATAGAATTCTAAAACATTATTCACAAAAAAAGTTACTCTTAATTCTACCATTAGGAATTGTTATTTCTATGATTGGAATACCTTTTTATCCTATTTCTATTTTAGCAATATGTGTGATGGCATTCTTTGAAACAATACTGTATATAGCTATGACGACTTTTTTAAATGAAAAGGTTGAAAGTCACTTAAGAGCAACACTCTTATCTGTCTTATCTTTAGGATTTAGTTTAGTTATGATTATTTATTTTCCATTAGTTGGATTGATTGGTGAATTTTTTGGATTAAAGATTGCTTATATCACTTTATTTGTTGTAGTTAGTGTTATTTATATAGTTTATCAATATGTTATTCGAAAGCAATATGAAAAAATTTCCTAAAGAAAATATTCTGGGAGATGAAAAATATTTTAGAGTTTAGATATTTGAGTTTTCATTTAAAATTCTTGTAAAATAAGAGTATGCAACTGTTAGGTGCGAAACTGACAAGTGAGCTATGTCGTATGCA
This sequence comes from Coprobacillus sp., assembly GCF_984815275.1. Taxonomy (NCBI): domain Bacteria; kingdom Bacillati; phylum Bacillota; class Erysipelotrichia; order Erysipelotrichales; family Coprobacillaceae; genus Coprobacillus; species Coprobacillus sp. The sequence continues at coordinate 31,085 of NZ_CFJNYH010000006.1, read as the reverse complement.
ACAACTCAATTTGATAAAATAAAGGAGTCAGGAGGATTAGAAAATGAAACTGAATGAGAAATTATTGCAATTAAGAAAAGAAAGAGGTCTATCTCAACAACAGCTAGCAGAACAATTAGATGTATCAAGACAATCTGTATCCAAATGGGAATTAAACGAAAGTATACCAGATATACAAAATATAGTGGCTATGAGTGAATTGTTTCATGTAAGTACTGATTATCTGTTAAAAGATGAAATGGAGAAGAATCAGGCTGATGATAATCGTATTGATATTATCCTCGTTGTTTCTACACTCATTATTTTTTTAGGACTTGTTTTAGCTTATACGTTATGGAATTATTATCAAAATTCAATATGTTTATTCATAGGTATGTTTATACAGGTATTAGGTATTATACTCTTTGAGGTCTTTGCAATACCATTGCATAAACAATCATATCAGAAAACATTTTTTAGTATCAATATTTGGTTGTTAACACTTATACCTATTCGCTATTTTATTGAATATACAGTGACATTTCAGCATCTTTATAACATATTATATCAACTGATTGATAATAGAATAGGAACTATTCTGATCTTTTATCTACCAATAATTATTTCTCTAGTTATAAGTACACTCATCTTTTACTTTATAAGAACTTCATTTTTTGAAAATGATAAATAAAATCAATATCCTTCAAAGAAAAAAGGACAATAATTGTCCTCTAATCAAAAGTTACATATTCATTATCTAATGGTGGTACGACTTTTAAGTCGTCCACTTTTAATATACAAACTTCTCCACCAATATCCAAATCAAATTCTAGAACAATCTTTCCAGTGACTTGAATCCATTCATCAGGAATAAGTTGTTTTGCTGCTGGGTGTTCACAAACCATTCCAATAAGCGAAGTATCTTCTTCACAACAAACCATTGCCAATCGCCCAATAACGAAACCATCTTCAAGTTGTTTATCACGTCCAATAAATTTGCCTTTTAGCGTAACTGTTTTACCAGCATATTTATCAGGATGATCTAAAGCATCCATACAAAAGATACCAAAATCATGATCCAGGACAATAAGTTCATCACCAGAGATATCAAATGGCAATTCATCATCATCTAAAGTGTTCACTGTTCCGTCATCTTTCTCATAAATAATCTGACAAGTTGAGTTTATTGCCTTAATGTTGTTTCTCAAGAAAGATTTTTTAATAGAATTATCAATTCTATTAAATATTAATAAATCAGTATGTACAACATGTTGAAATAATAAAGAACGCATGTTTTGAATATATAAGCTAAATGTTTGTGCATTAATAGTTGTTAAAACTTGAACAACTTCCCACCCATCAGGAAGACTACAAGCCAATAAGCGATTCACATTAAACATTCCATTGAGTTCAATAAGAACTTGAGTTGGATTGTATTTGTTTCTTAAGTCTTCAAAATATTCATATGTCCATTGATCTTCATTCGTAACATAAACAATATCACAATTTAAAGTTTCAATTTCTTCTTGATTATATCCAACTTCACCTTGTTCACTTACAATTAATAATGATTTTTCACCCTCACAAAAATCAGTTGAAGTTATTGTATCATTGATAAAAGTTGTTTTTCCACTATCTAAAAATCCAGTAAATAAATATATACGTGTCTTCATTATTCAACTCCAAACAATTCACTAATTTTATCTTCCAATAAATCCTTACCAATGACACAAATACGTCCAGTGTAATCAGCAGGACCAACGCGAACTTCATATTCACCAGGCACTAAGTCAAAATGTAACCATGTTTTTTCAGGAGTTTGTAAAATTCCTTTTGCACGAAGAATACTTCCAAATTGAGATGAAGATGACAAAGTTTTCAAAATGGTTTCTAATTGATCTTGTGTGTATGTATGAATGGTTTCTCTACCCATGCTTGTAAAGACTTCATCAGCATGATGATGTCCATGTTCATGGTGGTGTCCACATTCACATTCATGACTATGTTCATGATGGTGGTCTTCATGACAGCATTCATGTTCATGATGGTGCTCTTCATCATGGTGATGTCCACATACTGGGCATATTTCTACTTCTTTGAGGAGAACTTGTTGTAAAGAATCTTTGTTTTCTAAGGCATTCATAATTGTATCTCCAGTTAAATCATCCCAAGGTGTTGTAATGATATTGGCTTTTGTGTTGAATGTCTTAATGATTTGAATATCTTCTTCTAGCTTATGCTGATCAACATCTTGAGTACGACTCAATATAATTGTTGAAGCATATTCAATTTGATTATTAAAGAATTCACCAAAGTTTAATGAATAGGTCTTGCATTTTTTCGCATCAATTACAGCAATAAAGCTGTTTAATTGCAGTTTATCATCATGGACATTGATAACTGCTTGAATAACATCAGATAATTTGCCAACACCAGATGGTTCAATAATAATGCGATCTGGATGATAATCTTTCACAACTTTTTCTAACGCTTCACTGAAATCTCCAACCAGAGAACAACAAATACATCCAGAGTTCATTTCAGTAATTTCAATACCAGCCTCTTTAAGAAAAGAGCCATCAATACCAATTTCACCAAACTCATTTTCAATTAACACAACTTTTTCATGGCTTAAGTTTTCTTTGATTAACTTTTTAATTAATGTTGTTTTTCCTGCACCAAGAAAACCAGATATAATATCAACTTTACTCATAATATGACCTTCTTTCTCTTCGTATTATAACACTCATATTTTTGACAAGCAAATAAAACGTATACAAGATAAATGTATGACATATCTTGACAATAGGTTCATATAGTATTATAGTTAGTATGCTAATTATTAGCATACTAACAAAAGAGGTGAATTTATGCAGATACCACTCTATATTTTATTATTTAAAACATTTCATGCTCAAAGAAAGAAAAATCGTGCTCAAATGTATGAAATGAATTTAGCACCTGGACAGCCAAAAGTCTTACGCTATATTTCTACAAATGATGATTGTAAATTAAAAGATATTGCTGAAGCTTGTGATGTAGAACCAGCTACAGTGAGTAAGATTTTAAATGGTCTAGAAGAAAAAAATATGTTAACACGTCAGATTAATCCACACAATAAACGTGCTTATCAATTAAGAATTACACCACTTGGACAAGAGGCTTTAAAAAAATGGGATATTCATTGTAGGGAAGTAGAGGCTATTTCTCTGCAAGGTTTTAGTGCTCAAGAAAAAGAACAATTTAAAGACTATTTGTCAAGAATGTATATGAATTTAGCAGGAAAAGAATTAGAATAGGGGGAATTTTTATGCTAAAACGTTTGTTTCCTTATGCACAAAAACATCGTAAATACTTGATGCTAGCATGTGCATGTGTCATTTTGGAGACAGTTTTTGAGTTGGTTATTCCAACATTAATGGCAGATATTATAGATATTGGTGTTGCAAATAGTGACAAAGGATATATTTTATGGAAAGGTGCCCAAATGATTATCTGTGCTTTATTAGCACTGATTTTAGGAATAATGTATGCTCGTTTTGCTGCAACAGCTGGACAAGGATTTGGAGCAGAACTTAGAAAAGATGAATTTGAAAGAGTTCAGAATTTCTCATTTGCAAATACTGATCATTTTTCAACGTCATCTTTAATTACTCGTTTAACAAGTGATGTGACAATTCTACAGACAGCAATTAGTAATGGAATTCGACCACTTGTACGTGCTCCAGTTATGTTATTAATGGCATTGTTTTTTACTTTTACAATTAATCCAGAATTGACTATGGTGTTTGTTGTAGTGACACCAATATTGGCTTGCGGACTTTTTGTGATTGTTAGGAAAGTAGGACCGTTATATCGATTAATGCAAGCAAGCATTGATCAAATCAATACAGTTGTGCAAGAAAATTTAAATGCTATAAGAGTCGTTAAATCTTATGTAAGAGAAGGGTATGAGGAAGAAAAATTTAAAAAAATGAATATTGCATTAAGAGATAACAGTGAACATGCATTTAGAACATCAGTTTGGAATATGCCACTATTTCAATATGTAATGTATACAACAATTATCTGCATTCTTTTCTTTGGAGGACAGATGATTTTTGAAGGAGTCATGAAAGTTGGAGAGTTAACAGGTTTTTTAAGTTATGTCATGCAAATTTTAAACTCTTTGATGATGATTTCAGCAGTTTTTTTAATGTTAACACGTTCTATTGCCAGTTGTGAACGTATTATAGAAGTATTGGATGAAGTTCCTGATATTCATGATCCGCAAAATAAAGATTTGATTGTTAATAGTGGTGATATTACATTTCACCATGTTTATTTTAAATATAAGACAACAGCTAAAGAATATGTTTTAAGTAATATTGATATGCATATTCCAGCAGGTTCAACAATTGGTATTTTAGGTGGAACTGGTTCAGCCAAAACGAGTCTTGTTCAACTTATTCCTAGACTATATGATGTTAGTGAAGGAGAAGTTCTCATAGATGGTCATAATGTAAAAGAGTATTCTATAGAACATTTAAGAGATAGTGTAGGAATGGTTTTACAAAAAAATGTTCTATTTAGTGGCACAATTAGAGAAAATCTTTTATGGGGTAATGAACATGCTACAGACGAAGATATTGATTGGGCTTGTCATGTCGCTAGTGTAGATGAATTTATTCATCAATTTCCAAAAGGGTATGAAACTGATTTAGGACAAGGAGGAGTCAATGTTTCAGGAGGACAAAAACAACGTTTATGTATTGCAAGAGCGTTATTAAAGCATCCAAAGGTTTTAATTTTAGATGATTCAACAAGTGCTGTAGATACAGCGACTGAAGCAAATATTCGTGAAGGTCTTGCAACTCTTAAAGAAACAACAAAGTTGATTATTGCCCAACGAGTATCCTCAATTCAACATGCTGATCAAATCATTATCCTTGATGATGGACATATCAATGCGATTGGAACACATGATGAACTTTTAAAGAATAATAGTATCTATCAAGATATTTACTATTCTCAAATGGAAGGAGCTGGTTTATAATGGCAAGACAAATAACGAACGCTAAGCCTAGAGATATGATGAAAACACTCAGTTCTTTTAAAAAATATATGGGGAATCACAAATATGCATTATTAAGTGTTTCATTATTAGTTATCATGAGTACTGGAGTTAATTTATGGGGAACCTTTCAAATTCGTACAATAGTTAATCATTATATTCTTCCTAGAGACTTTCAGGGGTTAATATCATTTCTTATTTTCATGGCTTGTATTTATGCAATAGGGGCAACTTCTACGGCAATATATAAACAACTCATGGTTCATACCTCTCAAAAAATAGTTGAAGAAATGAGACAGGATTTATTTTGTAAAATGCAAAAGTTACCATTACGATACTTTGATAGCAATGCACACGGGAACATTATGAGTCATTTTACAAATGACTTAGATACTGTTCAGGATGCTTTAAATAATTGTTTTGATAATTTGATTCAAAGTTTTATTATGATTGTTGGAACACTAATATTAATTTTTATTTTAAATTGGCAACTCTCATTAATTGTATTAGGTTGCATGATTGTTATGTATTTTATTATTCAATATTTAAGTCATCGTAGTAAGTATTATTTTACTCATCAACAGGCAGCTATGGGTCAACTTAATGGATTTATTGAAGAAATGGTTGATGGTGTTAAAGTGGTTAAAGTCTTTAATCATGAACAAAAAAATATAGATGAATTTAATAAGCGAAATCAAGCGTTGCAATATGCTTCAACAGAAGCATTAACTTACTCAGGAAGAACAATACCAACAGTTGTCAGTATTTCTTATTTTAACTATGCAGTTGTTGCTTGTGTGGGAGGTTTCTTTACTATAGCTGGTATGATGGACTTGGGAAGTTTATCATCATATTTGATTTTTGTAAGGCAGACTGCACAACCAGTTAATCAATTTACACAGCAGTTAAACTTTGTGTTAGCTGCTATGGCAGGTGCAGAGAGAATATTCGAAATGATGAATGAAATAGAAGAAGTTGATGAAGGACAAGTGACTTTAACACGTGTTAGAGAACGTAATGATGTTTTATATGAATGTCAGGAACATACTGGATTATGGGCATGGCGTCATCCTCGACCAGATGGTAGTGTAGAACTTGTTCCATTAAAAGGGGACGTCCGTTTTCATGATGTTGTGTTTGGCTATGATTCTGAGGTCACAATCTTAAAAGATATCAATCTTTTTGCGAAGCCCGGACAAAAGATTGCTTTTGTTGGAAGTACTGGAGCAGGAAAAACAACAATTACAAACCTAATTAATCGCTTTTATGATATTCATAGTGGGAGTATTACTTATGATGGAATTGACATTAAACTTATCAAGAAGAACGATTTAAGGAAATCTATTTCTATAGTGTTACAAGATACGCATTTATTTACAGGGACAATAGCTGATAATATTCGTTATGGAAAACTTGATGCAACTATGGATGAAGTTATAGAGGCAGCAAAGTTGGCGAATGCTCATAGTTTTATCAAACGTTTACCAAATGGCTATGAGACTATGTTAACAGGTGATGGAGCAAACTTATCACAAGGTCAACGTCAGTTATTAGCCATTGCACGTGCAGCTATTGCTAATCCACCAGTTCTCATCTTAGATGAAGCGACAAGTTCAATAGATACAAGAACTGAAAAGCTTATTGAAAAAGGTATGGACAGACTCATGGAAAACCGTACTGTTTTTGTAATTGCTCATCGATTATCAACAGTCAGAAACTCTAATGCTATTATGGTATTGGATCATGGTCAAATTATTGAACGTGGCAGTCATGATGAACTGATTGAACAAAGAGGAAGATATTATCAATTGTATACCGGTCAGTTTGAATTAGATTAAAAAGAACTGTAACGAAATAACTAGTAGTTATTTTGTTCAGTTTCTTTTTGTTTTGTAACTCTATAGACGAAAAAAATATATATTGGATGGATCATGGTCAGGATACTTTAGTATGCTGAAATATAATGTGGGGCAGTGTGAATCATCATCACAAAAGTGCCATAAATGTGGATATATGAATAAGAGGATAAAAGAATTAAGCAATAGGGAGTGGGGGTGTATGCAATGTCAGATAAGAGAGATGTTAATTCAATACTTTCATGTTCCTTGCTAACTTTTGTTTATTATTCATCACAAATTTGAATTTCTTAAAATTTCTTTAATTCAAGTATATAGATTTTTGAAAAGAAGTTAAGAGTAAAAAATGATTCATTTAAATCAAACAATGCTTCCTGATGATTTGACAAGTCATTTCCTTTTATTTTATATTATTCTTATTTTATCAACAGAAAATGATACAACCTATTAGTATACGTCACCAATATACCAGTTGTAAATGAGTATTGGAAAAATTATAATAAAATTGAATTTATAAAATGTTATGAAAGTGACTGAAGTATAATGGATAAACAAAAAATATTAATTGTAGATGATTCAGAAATGAATAGAGATCTACTCGTTGAAATTCTTAAAAATCAGTATGATATTGTAGAAGCAAATAATGGTGCTGAAGCAATTACAATTCTTTCACAGCAAAGAAAAGACTTTTCACTATTACTGTTAGATATTTTTATGCCTGAAATGGATGGATTTGAAGTTTTAACTTATATAAACAAATATCATTGGGATGATAACCTTGCTGTTATTATGATTTCTGCTGATAATTCTCCTTCTAATATTAAGCGTGCTTATGATTTGGGGGCATTTGATTATATCAGTCGACCCTTTGATTCAACAATTGTCCATCGTCGTATTTCAAATACAATGCTTCTATATGCGAGACAGCATTATCTTGAAAAGATTATAACACAACAGTTTCATGAACAGGAAAAAAATAACAAACTGATGATTTCAATTTTATCTCATATTGTTGAATTCCGTAATGGTGAAAGCGGTCTACACATATTACGTGTTAATGCCATTACTAATCTTTTATTAAAAAAGCTGATACAACAAACTGATCAATATGTTTTATCTGAGACAGATATTGCTTTAATTAGTACAGCATCATCTCTCCACGATATTGGAAAGATATCAATATCAAGTTCTATTTTGAATAAACCTGCTCGCTTGACTGATCAAGAGTTTGAAGTTATTAAAACCCATCCTATAATTGGAGCAAAAATGTTGCAGGACTTACCTACTGAACAACAAGAATCTCCCCTTGTTAGTGTTGCCTATGAAATATGTCGATGGCATCATGAGAGATATGATGGTAGTGGATATCCTGATGGATTAAAAGGAGATGAAATTCCAATAGCAGCACAAGTCGTTGCTTTAGCAGATGTTTATGATGCATTAACAACAGAAAGATGTTATAAAGAAGCTTATTCACATAATCAAGCACTAAAAATGATCTTAAGGGGTGAATGTGGGGCTTTTAATCCTATTCTTTTACAATGTTTAATAAATATTTCAGATATGCTTGAAACTGAATTGAAAAATGTAGCAAAGATTCAGCCAACACCTCAAAATATTAGAAATATGATTGAAAAGAAAAATATTAATGGAATCCTTGATAGAAATAAAGATCCCTTATCATACGAAAAAACATTGCATTTGTTATACACTGATCCTCTAACTGGAGTATACAATCGTCGATATTATGATGAACATTTTGTCAATCAACAAGATATTGAAAATATGGTTGTCATCGATATTGATAATTTCAAATCTATAAATGATTCTTATGGCCATTATGTTGGAGATTGTGTTATACAAAAAATAGCAAAAACAATAGTATCATGTGTCCGAAAGATAGATACTGTCATTCGCTATGGTGGAGATGAATTCATTATTATATTCTGTTGTATTCCATCTGATTTATTTAAGAAACGATTAAAGATTATACGTACTTCAGTAAATATGCTAGAATTTGATGAATGTCCAAACATTTGTGTATCAATAAGTATGGGTGGGATTTATAAAACGGATAATCCAATAAAACTATTTAAAATTGCTGATGATTTTATGTATAAAGCAAAAAATAAAAAAAATAAAGGAATCGTGGCTATTTATGATGACAAAAAAATTATGAGAGAAAGTGAGGAAATATAATATGAACCTAAGAGAATGTTATATGAAGCTTGATGGAAATTATGATGAGGTCGTTCAGAGATTACAAAATGAGTATATAGTGGAGAAATTTATGTTCAAGTTTTTAAAAGATAAAAGTTTTAATTTCTTAAAAATTTCTATCCAGAATGAAAACTATGAAGATGCACATCGCTATGTTCACACTATCAAAGGAATTTGTCAAAATCTTTCATTTTCTAAGTTATATGAAAGCAGTCATCAAATGACAAATGAATTCAAAAATAATAATTATAAAAAAGCCCTTGATTTAATGCCCCAATTATCAAAAGACTATTATCAAATAATTGATGCTATTAATGAATATCAAATGTTTAAGGAGAAGTAACAAGAATGGGTAGCATTAAAACAAATAATCATATAACTCGCTTTCTTACTCGTAGTTTTATTTTGCTTATTCTGTTTAGCACAATTATATTTTTCTTGTTAGGGGTATTCATGAACCAAAAAAGTAATGAAAGTATATATAAAATAGGCGAAATTTATATGTCTAGCATGAATAAAGAAATCTCTAAAAACTTTGAAAACGTTATTAAATTACGTTTTGAGCAAGTGGCAGGTATTGTTTCTACGGTTTCAAAAGAAAACAATGATTTACAAGAAATCTATGAAGAATTGGCTTATAGGGCAGAAATCAGAGGATTTGAACATTTATCAATATGTGCTAGCGATGGTACTTTTGAAACAATTTATGGAAAAGCAATATCTCCTAATAATCCATTGCCTTTCGTAGATGCCTTAAAAAATGGTCAGCAACGAGTTGCTGTTGGTACTGATGCTAATGGGAATGAACTTGTTTTGTTTGGGATTAATGCTGATTATCCTATGCAAAACAATAAAAAATGTACTGGTTTAGTGGTAGCTATTTCTTTGAAGTATATCACAGAATTTCTTTCTTTGGATAATGAAGGGGATGAGACATATTATCATATTATTAGATCCGATGGTAGTTTTGTTATTCGTAACTCTAACACTGACTTATGGGAGTCATTTGATGTAATCCAAAAGCAACACAATTTTGAAAAAGTTGATTCATCAAAAAAAACTCTTCTTGAAGGACTTGATAAAGCACTTCAAAATAATAAAGATTATACAAAAATGATTAAAATTAATGGTCAATATCATCAAGTTTATGTCACATCTTTACCTTATTCTGAATGGCATTTAGTCGCAGTTATGCCGTTTGAAATGTTAGGATTTATCATAGATGATCTAGGTATCCAACGTGTTGGCACGACAGTACTTGCTTGTGCTGCTATATTGATTCTTTTTATACTCATTTTCCAACGCTTTTTCGTTATGACAAAATTACAATTGCAAGAATTGGAGAAAGCACGTGAAACCGCTATAGAAGCGAATAAGGCCAAAAGTGAATTTTTAGCAAATATGAGTCATGATATCCGCACACCTATGAATGCTATTGTAGGAATGACAGCAATAGCAACAGCACATATAGATAATCAAGAACAAGTTAAAAACTGTTTGAAAAAAATCACACTATCAAGTAAGCATTTATTAGGACTCATAAATGATGTTTTAGACATGTCTAAAATTGAAAGTGGTAAGTTATCTTTAACTATGGAAGCAATTTCATTGAAAGAGGTTGTTGAAGGTATTATCATTATTATGCAACCGCAGGTAAAAGCAAAAAAACAGAAATTCGGTATACATATTGAGGATATTTCAACAGAAAATGTATGGTGTGATGGTGTCCGTTTAAATCAAGTCTTATTAAATCTTTTATCTAATGCAACTAAGTTTACACCAGATGGTGGTTCTATAGATTTCTCTCTTTTAGAAGAAGAATCTCCAAAAGGTGAGAACTATGCTCGTATTCATATCATTGTTAAGGATGACGGAATAGGTATGACTCCAGCATTTTTAGAAAAAATATATGAATCCTATAGTCGGGCAGATGGAAGGAGAATACATAAAACTGAAGGGGCCGGTTTAGGTATGGCAATCACAAAATATATTGTCGATGCAATGGAAGGAACTATTGATGTACAGAGTGAACTCGGAAAAGGAACGGAGTTTCATATCGTTTTAGATTTTGAAAAAGTATTGACGATGGAAATGGATATGGTTTTACCGCCTTGGAATATGTTGATTGTTGATGATGATAAATTATTCTGTGAGAGTGCTATAAAAACATTAGATTCTATTGGTATTAAAGCTGAATGGACATTAAGTGGAGAAGACGCTATAGATCTAGTTATTCAACATCATAAAAAAAGAAATGATTATCAAATTATCTTATTGGATTGGAAACTACCAGATATGGATGGTATTCAAATTGCTAGAGAAATTCGACATAATTTAGGAGGGGACATCCCTATTTTACTCATTTCTGCATATGATTGGAGCGAATTTGAGATAGAAGCTCGTGAAGCCGGTATTAATGGATTTATTTCAAAACCTCTATTTAAATCAACTTTATTTTATGGTTTACGCCAATATATGGGTATTGATTCAATGCAAGAGCAAGTATTGAATCAAAATATTGACATATCTGGACATCGTATCTTACTTGCCGAAGATAATGAACTTAACTGGGAAATTGCAAGAGAAATATTATCTGATATGGGTATGGAATTGGAATGGGCTGAAGATGGTGAAATATGTCTTCAGAAGTTCCAAGAATCACCAGAAGGATATTATGATGCTATTCTTATGGATATTCGTATGCCTCGTATGACAGGTTATGATGCGACTAAAGCAATTCGATCATTAGAGCGTTCAGATGCATCAGTTATTCCAATTATTGCAATGACAGCAGATGCTTTCTCTGAAGATATTGAAAAATGTTTAGAGTGCCAAATGAATGCTCATATAGCAAAACCTATTGATATTAAAGAACTCACTCGATTATTGAAGAAATATTTAATATGATGTCTGAGAAGGGATTTTATGGATTTAAACGATTAAGCTTATATATGTAATACTTACCCACTAGACAACATAAATGGAGATTTTAGATAAGTATAAAAGTTTATCATTAAAATTTAAATCTTTAACGGGGTAGTCATACCCCGTTTTATATTCATTAATAATTACAAATACATATTTTTGCAGTGAATGTCTATTATGCCAATATAATAAAGTATAATTTGCTTTTCATCAGCAATTCTATCCTGAGCTATATTCATCATATCAGCAACACTCATTTCATCATATAAGGCAAGAATTGATTGTGATTGCTAAATAATGTTTTGAATACAAATTAAATTTTTATTTTATCATTTTTATTTACAAATAGAATATATAAAAATATAATAAGCAAAAAGAAGGGGAATAAGGGGGAATAAACATGATAGATGGTCATATGCATTTAGAAAATGGTCCGCTTACAAAAGAATATGTATTAGAATTTGTTGAAGAAGCACATAAAAAAGGAATTGATAAAATTCAAATCTTAGATCATACACACCGCTTTATTGAGTTTGAACCTATTTATATGGAACTTAAGGATTATGAGGTCCAAAAAACATGGTTAGAAAATAAAAAGATGAAATTCAAGGACCATCTTGCTGATTTTGTTAATTTGATGGAAGATGTCAAGGCAATGGATTTGCCTATAAAAGTAACATATGGATTAGAAGTATGTTATGTTCCACAACATGAAGAATTCATTAGAAATATTTTATCACAATACCATTTTGATTTTCTAGTAGGGGCTATTCATTCTATCGATGGAATATTATATGATATGGGATTTTCAAAAGCTTTACTATGGGATAAATATGATGTTAATCATATTTATAAAAGATATTATGAATTGATATTTCAATTAATTGAATCTGATTTATTTACTCAACTTGCACATCCAGATACAATTAAATTATTTGAAATTTATCCAACATATGACTTAAAACCAACATATCAGAGATTATCTGAACTTTTAAATGAACATCATATGAAAGCAGAAAATAATACAGGTTGTTATTATAGGTATAATCATCCAGATAAAGGCTTGTCTGATGAACTTTTAGAAAACTTTAAAAAAAATCATGTACAATTAATTACTGCTTCTGATGCACATAAACCTGCTGATGTTGGAAGTTATATAAAGGATGCAGAAGAAAGAAATAAAATTTAGCATATATTTGATATATGCTTTTTTGTTTGCTTCAAAGTTGTTTTGCCTACAATAATGAAAGAAGGAGGTTAAAATAATGAAAGAAATGATTTATGGATATGTAAGAGTGTCTAGTAAAGATCAAAATGAAGAGAGACAAGTTATAGCAATGAGAAATTTTGGTATAGAAGATTCTCATATTATTATTGAAAAACAATCAGGTAAAGACTTTCTGAGACCAAAGTATTTAAAATTGACTAAAAAGCTAAAAACAGGAGATATATTGTTTATTAAAAGTATAGATCGTTTAGGTAGGAATTATGATGAAATTATTGAACAATGGAGAACTTTAACAAAAGAGAAACATATTAGTATAGTTGTATTGGATATGCCATTATTAGATACTAGGAAAGATCAAGATTTAATAGGAACGCTTATATCAGATATTGTTTTACAATTACTAAGTTATGTTGCACAGACAGAAAGAGAATTTATTCATCAACGGCAAGCAGAAGGTATTGCAGCAGCTAAAGCGAGAGGAGTTCATTTTGGACCAGATCGTATTCAATTGTCTCCAGAATTTATTGATTATGCATGTCTATGGCATCAAGGCCAGATTTCTTCAAGAAAAGCAGCTCAGAAATTAGGTATATCTTATCAAACGTTTTTACGGCGAGCAAAAGAAAGAGAATACCAAAAAATAATTTAATTTGTCACAAAATGTAGAATTTTTGTAACAGTAACTATAAAAACAAAATGAACCATTATATCCAAGAAAACTACTTAAATAAAGTATAACTCGCTTGTTACAGAATGTCTACAATCTGTAACAAAGGAGGTGTTTTATGAATATATATCAAAGATTTAAAGAAAGATTAATGTTCTTACTATTTCATTCTTGTCATATTTATTTATTAGAACACTTTCAAAATATTGTTATTTTCCAATATAATCCCCAGAATCACAATATATATGTTGTTCCAAGGTGTCAAAGGTATTTTAATATCACCAAACATAGATTAGAGACATCATATAATGATTTATTTGATAATATTCTTTCTGGACAAGGAGCTTGTTATGGGAGGGTTCAATTAAATCTAAATGGTTCATGGGTGATACTAGAATATCAATATATTTATAAGAATAAAAGGTTAGTACGGATAGATGGTTATATGACTGACATTGATGACATGAAACAATATGAAAGTTATCTATTAGATGTATCCCAAAAGGATGGGTTAACACATCTCTATAATAAAGTGACAGTTGAAAAAAGAATAGAGGAAAATATTCTTTTACATGGGAAAGGAACTTTATTGATGTTAGATATTGATTGCTTTAAAAAATTAAATGATCAATATGGACATTTAGAAGGTGATAAAATTCTCAAAGGATTTGCTGCTGAATTAACGAGCGTTTTTCAGAATGAAATTATAGGGAGAATTGGAGGAGATGAATTCATTGTTTATCTTAAAACAATGAAAAAAGATAATCTTATTGATAAGATAGATTATCTTTTAACTCAAGTTACATCTCAATATCAAATTATGCCTTTTTCAATAAGTATTGGTATTGTTAATTATAATGGTCAAGACACATATGAGGAATTTTTTCATAAAGCAGATATGGCTATGTATAAAGCAAAATCTATGTGTGATCAAAAATATTATTTTTATGAGTAAGATAGAACCACATGGTTCTTTTTTTTCTTATTTTGCATATTATATAAAGAATTGTTTGTAATTGTATACAATTCAAATAAAAAATAATAAAAATTTGTGTTTTTTAATAATATCACTGGACAAATTTGTTTTTATCAAATATAATAGCAACAACATTATAAAGGAGGACGTCAATATGACAGAAAAAAGAGTTTACAATTTCTCAGCAGGTCCATCAACACTACCTGTACCAGTATTAGAAAAAGTAGCTGCTCAAATGTTGAACTATAAAGATAGTGGAATGAGCGTTATGGAAATGAGCCATAGATCGTCGTCCTATTTAGAAATCTTTAATGAAACAAAGGCATTATTAAAAAAGGTATTAAATATACCAGATAACTATAAAATCTTATTTATACAAGGCGGAGCAACACAACAATTTTCAACTATTCCATTAAACTTAATGAAAAATGGAAAAGCTGATTATATTGTTACTGGAGCTTTCTCTAAAAAAAGTGCTCAAGAAGCTAAAAAATTTGGTGATATTCATATTGCTTACAATGGTGCTGATAATGGCTTTAAACATATTCCTACACAAGAGGAATTAGATTTAAGAGAAGATGCATCTTATGTTCATTTATGTTCTAATAACACAATTTTTGGAACAGAATGGAAATACGTACCAGATACAAAAGGGGTACCAGTTGTCGCTGATATGTCATCTAATATCTTGTCTAAACCAATCAATGTTGCTGATTATGGGATGATTTATGCAGGTGCACAAAAAAATATGGGTATCGCAGGATTAGGTGTAGTTATTGTAAGAGAAGATCTTATTAAGGACCATAAAGAGAATATTCCAGTTCTGATGGAATATAATACAATTGCAGATAATGATTCAATGTACAATACCCCACCAACTTTCTCAATCTATGTGCTTGGTTTAATGCTTGAATGGATTGATAGTTTAGGTGGATTAGAAGTTATGCAAAAAAGAAATGAAGAGAAAGCGAAATTATTATATGACTATTTAGATCAATCAGACTTCTATCATGTTCATAGTGATAAAGATAATCGTTCATTTATGAATGTGACATTTACTTGTCCTAATAAAGATTTGGATGCTAAATTTGTTAAAGAATCTATTGCAGCTGGAATGTCTAATTTAAAAGGACATCGTTCTGTAGGAGGAATTCGTGCATCTATCTATAATGCTATGCCATTGGATGGAGTTCAAACATTGCTTGATTTTATGAAAAAATTTGAAGAAGAGAATAAATAGGAGATATATATGTATAATATTAAATTATTAAATAAAATTTCTCCAGTTGGAGTCGGTCAATTTGATGACCAATATCTTGTTGGGGAAGATGTTGAAAAAGAAGATGGTGTATTGGTACGTTCTGCATCAATGCATGAATATGAATTGAATGATAATTTAAAAGCAATTGCAAGAGCTGGAGCAGGTGTTAATAATATACCACTTGAAAAGTGCAGCAATGAGGGGATTGTTGTCTTTAATACGCCAGGAGCGAATGCAAATGCAGTTAAAGAGTTAGTATTATGTGGACTTTTCTTATCATCACGTAAGGTAGTAGAGGGGATTGATTGGGTTAAAACTCTTAAGGGGAATGAGGATGCTGCAAAATTGGTGGAAAAGGGAAAAAGCCAGTTTGTAGGACCAGAGATAGAAGGTAGAAAATTAGGAATTATTGGTTTAGGTGCAATAGGGGTTCATGTTGCTAATGCTGCAATCAAATTGGGGATGGAAGTTTATGGATTTGATCCATATATTTCAGTTAATGCTGCATGGGGAATGAGTAAATGGGTTAAGAATGCTCAAAATGTAGAAACGATTTTTAGTGAATGTGATTATATTACATTACATGCACCTAGCACAAAAGAGACAAAAGGGATTATTAATCAAGAAAGTATTGCAATGATGAAAGATGGAGTTCGTATTTTGAACTTTGCAAGAGGGGATTTAGTCAATGCACAAGATGTTTTGACTGCTATTGATTCTGGAAAAGTTGCCAAGTATATTACTGACTTTGCAACACCAGATATCATTGATCATGAAAATGTGATTGTCATGCCACACTTGGGTGCTTCTACGCCAGAATCAGAAGATAATTGTGCCCGCATGGCAGTAAAAGAGATAAAGGATTATCTAGAAAGTGGTAATATTGTGAATTCAGTTAACTTCCCAACTATTAACGAACCACGCACGACAAAGTATCGTATTTGTTTGATTCATAAAAATGTACCAAACATGTTAGCACAATTTGCCACTCTTTTAGCTAATCAAGAAATTAACATTGAAAATATGGTAAATAAAGCTAAGGATGATTATGCTTATACAATTATTGATACAAACGATGTTGTAGGAACAAAAGAGTTTGAAAGTTTGGAAAATGTTATTAAAGTAAGAGTTGTTGAATAACGAAGTTGTGAGACAAAAGGATAGAATTTCTATCCTTTTTAAGTCTTATATGATTATTTATTTCTTTGTTCTTGGTTTAATGTTTGGTAGGAATTAATTGTAAAATATGCTAGAATAAAGAAAAAGGGGAATGATAATTGTGAAAAAAATAGGAATATTGCTAGGTATTGCTTGTTGCTTGATGGGTTGTCAAAAACAAACTGAAGTGGAGATATTGAAAGAAGCAAATTCATATACATATCAAGATCAGTTAGAATTTGAAGTTATGAAAACAGAAGTCAGTCAACAAATTGCACCCTCAAATAAAAATAAAACATATAAATATATTAAGTTATCAGATGAAAATAATATTTTTATAGATATGGTTGTTAAAACAGTTAATTTATCAAAAAATGAAATGAAGATGACAGATATATTTAATGGACAATTTGAAATCAATAAAGAATCATATCCAATGAAACATGCTATAGAAACAGTCAATTATAATCAAATGAGTACAACAGATACTTTAAAAACAAATGAAACAAGATATGTACATCTTTATTGTGAAGTTCCTAAGGAGCAAGTTAAAGAAGAAGCAAGTCTCCAATTTAAAGTTTTAGATGAGCATGAATTTCAATATACATTCACAACAGAACAACATATTGTTAATAATGATAGCAAATCATTGGGTGATATTTTAACTCTTAAGCAAACGCAAATTGCTTTAAATAATATAACACAATCGAATAAAATTGAGCCTTCTAATAAAGGTTTCTTCTACAGTTATATTCCAACTGATCATGAAGATGAAACATTTGTTATTTTACAAATTGATATTAAAAATACTACAGATAGTTCACTAGATCCAAGTGATTATATTTATTGTGAATATACAATAGGGCAAGAACAGATTAAGTCACAAATTATTATAGAAAGTGAAAATCATAAATCTGTATCAAAAACAGGAAAGATAGAGCCATTACAAACACGTACATTGTATTTGGCTATGCCTGTAAAGAATAGTGTTTTATCTGAAAAGGGGACAATACATTTATTTGTTGAAGGGAATACATTTGAGATACAGTTATAATATTGATGACTGTATCTCTTTTTTTATTTGTCATAAGATAGTTATCCTATCTTGGAGATTGATATTTTTATTGAAAAAAAGGATATAAAAAGATATAATGAACTTAAGTAAATAGGATTGTAAAGGGTGTGATTATTATAAGGATTTCATTTAGTCATGAAGTTCGTTTATCTGTACCTTTACGGACTGGACATTTATCATGAGATAAATGTCTTTTTTTACCTCAAAATATGAAAATTCTTATCATTTTTGAAGGTTCATTTAAGTACAAATTAATGAACAAGAATTTTATAAAAGGAGGATTTGAAAGTGAGAGGTATAAAAACAAATAGGTTTATAGGTATCATCGTTGCTGGAGCACTTACATTGGTGATGAGTAGTATACCAAGTCATGTAAATGCTGCTAACAGTCCAATATTGGATAGTAATGGGAAGACATTTTCTACATTAGATGATGCTATTCAAAATGGTAGTGGTCATATTATATTACAAGAAAACTTGACACAGCAACAAATGGTTGTCGAAAAGGGAAAGACTATCCAATTAGATTTAAATGGTAAAAAATTGACTTTACAGAAAGATAATGGTCCTGGTCTAACTGTACAAGGAAGTCTTGAAATTAAAGGGAATGGGACATTAACTAAAGAGGGATATGGTTATTTAATTGATAACTCAGGAACTCTGAATATTGTAAATGGAACATATACAGATGATATAAATAATGAAAAGGAACAAAATGGAACTAAGAATTCTGCTTTGATTCGTAACTTAGGAACAATGACAATTCATGATGGAACTTTTACAGATTCTGGGATTGTCATTAAGAATGATGATAGCAGTGCTCAAGTCTATGGGAATTTAACAATAAAAGGTGGTACATATCATTGTACTTCTGACAAAAGCTTTGCAAATATTCAAAATAGTGGTGTTGCAACAATTGAAGATGGTACATTTGATGGTGGTAATTATACAATTCTAACAAGATTTTGGAAAGGACCAGCAAAAACAACAATCACTGGTGGACATTTTAAGCAATCTTTAAAGGATAATTATGTGTTTGCTAATTATTTTGACACACAAGGTGGAACAACTGTTAATCATATTAGCGGTGGTACTTTTGAAGGGAATTTTGGAGCTGATAAAATAGGAGAAAATTCACCAACTGGTCAAGTTAATACGATAATATCAGGTGGTCAATTTGATAACGATGTCAATGCTTTTTTAGAGCAAGGTTATAGTTGTGTAAAAGTTAATAATGTATATAAGGTTGCTAAAAGTGCAACAGGTATCACACTTTCAGAAGCAAAGAAAACATTACTTGTAGGATCTGAATTAGCTTTAAAAGCTACTGTTACACCTTCTACAACACTTGACCAAGTCACTTGGAGTTCAAGTGATTCCAAAATTGCAACTGTTAATGCCAATGGAGTGATAACAGCAGTAAAAGAAGGAACTGCAATTATTACTGCAAAAGTAGGTTCTTTCAGTGCAAACTGTAAAGTTACAGTTCAAGCAATTAAGGCAGATATACCAAATGTTGATTTATCAAAACCAGATACAACAGTAAAAGTAGGAATTAGTGATAACAATTCACAAACAACAATTATCAATACAGTTAATGATATCGTTAAAGATATATTGAATGGGCAACAAGTTGCTGAAAATATTTTAAGTCATGAAACAGCTTATAAAGTTGAAAAAGCCATTTTAGATAATCAAACAATTACTGTAAAAGCTAAATCTCAAATACTACAAGAGAGTGCCATAAAACAAGAAGAACTTCAAAAAATAAAAGATGTTTTAAAAGTTTCTAATGGAACTACACAAACTTCACCAAAAATTGTACAATATATTGATTTGAGCATGATGTTGATTGCTAATAACAATGAGGAATTAGGAAGTTTATATCAATTAAATAAGCCTATCACTTATACATTAACTTTACCAAGCAATCTTAAGGCTGAGGGAAAAACATTCTATGTTATACGTCTTCATGATGGAAAAGCAGATAAATTAGCAACAACTCTAAACAGTGATGGAACATTGTCTTTTTCTACAGATAGGTTCTCAACATATGCTTTGGTATATGAGGAAAATGTTGAAATCAATTCAACAGATAATCTTGAAAAAAATCCAACAAATGTGAAAACGAGTGATGAAAATCAAACAATTTTATGGATATCTATAGCGAGTTTAGCATTAGTAAGTGGAATTGTCTTAATTTTAGATAAAAAAAGAAAAGATTTATTAAATAAATAATAAAAGCTTTAACGGAATAATGATTATTTTTATTTCGTTGAAGTTTTTTTATGTCTCTGTTATAAATAAAATTATTCTATTTTTATGCTTTCATATATTGACAAATTTAAGAAAGAGGAGTATTCTAAGTTTGAAGTTAGAGTTCGCTAACTTATATTTATAAATGTTTGGTTAGGTTTTGCTAACTTTGTTTGGAAAGTGATATCAGTTTTATACTGATAAGAAAGAGAGGTAGACATGATGCCATTAACATTTGCTGATTTAAATAAAGAAAATATTATAAAAAAAGTGGGTGGAGGAAATGAAACCAAACGTCATCTTGAAAATCTTGGTTTTGTTCCAGGAAGCTCTGTTTCAATTATCACAAAGAATAACGGAAATTTAATTGTAAATATAAAAGACTCTAGAGTCGCAATTAGTGAAGAACTTGCTAAAAAAATCATGATTTAAGGAGGGGGGGAAAGTTATGACATTAAAGGAAGTCAAAGTTGGAGATACAGTGACTGTCAAGAAGTTAAATGGTCAAGGTGCAACAAAACGAAGAATTATGGATATGGGTATAACTAAGGGCGTTGAAGTTTTCGTAAGAAAAGTAGCTCCATTAGGGGATCCGATAGAAGTGACTGTGAGAGGATATGAATTATCGTTAAGAAAAGCCGATGCTGCTATGATTGATGTAGATTAAGCAGCATTTAAAATGATACTAGAGTTAGTTATGGGTAACTAAAGAGGAGGAAAAATATGAGTATACAAGTTGCATTAGCTGGTAATCCAAACAGTGGAAAAACAACATTATTTAATGCTTTAACGGGTGCAAATCAATTTGTTGGAAATTGGCCAGGAGTTACAGTTGAGAAAAAAGAAGGAAAATATAAAGGAGATAAGGAAATCAAGATTACTGATTTACCAGGTATTTATTCGTTATCACCTTATACATTAGAGGAAGTTGTTTCTCGTGAATATTTATTAAATGAAAAAGTTGATGTTATATTAAATATTGTTGATGGTTCTAATTTAGAGCGTAACTTATATTTAACAACCCAACTCCTTGAATTGGGAATTCCAGTTGTGGTGGCAATCAACATGCTTGATGTTATTGAAAAGCGTGGAGATAAAGTGAATTACGTTCAATTGTCAAAAGAACTAGGATGTCCAGTTATGCCTATATCAGCTCTTAAAAATAAGGGTATAGATGAGGTTATGGCAAAGGTAAAAGAAAGTGCTCATCGTTCTTTTGAAGCTAAAAATATTTATGACAAAGAAATAAATTCAGTTTTAGATCAATTATCACACTTATTACCTAGAAGTATTGATCAACATATTACTTTATTCTATAGTATAAAATTATTTGAACGTGATGATAAAATCATTTCTTCATTAAATACAAAGGTTGAAGATGAAAGCCTTATACAAGCTATTGAAAAGAAGATGGATGATGATAGCGAAAGTATTATTACTGATGCGAGATATAGTTATATCACAAAGATTATTAAAGATTGTTATGTAAAAGCCAATCGTGAAAGTTTAACAACATCTGATAAGATTGATAGAATTGTTACTAATCGTATCTTAGCTTTACCAATCTTTGCATTGGTTATGTTTATTGTTTATTACGTCTCTGTAACATCAGTAGGAACATTTGTAACCGATTGGACAAATGATGTTCTCTTTGGTGAAATGATTCCACCAGCAATTGAAGGATTCCTAGTCTCAATTAATTGTGCAGCATGGCTTCAAAGCTTAATCCTTGATGGTATTGTGGCAGGAGTTGGTGCAGTGTTAGGATTTGTTCCACAAATGTTAGTGTTATTTATATTTTTAGCAATATTAGAAGATTGCGGATATATGGCACGTGTTGCATTTATCATGGATAGAATCTTTAGAAAATTTGGATTATCTGGAAAATCATTCATTCCAATGCTTATAGGTAGTGGATGTGGAGTACCTGGCATTATGGCTAGTCGTACGATTGAAAGTGATCGTGATCGTAAAATGACAATTATGACAACAACTTTCATTCCATGTGGTGCGAAATTACCTATTATTGCTTTGATTGCAGGAGCTTTGTTTGATGGAGCCTCTTGGGTATCGCCTAGTGCTTATTTCTTAGGTGTTGGAGCTATCATTGTTTCTGGAATTATTTTAAAGAAAACAAAATTATTTGTTGGAGATCCAGCACCTTTTGTAATGGAAATGCCAGCATATCATGCTCCTAGAGTATTAAACGTTTTAAGAAGTATGTGGGAAAGAGGATGGTCTTTTATTAAAAAGGCTGGAACTGTTATCTTATTATCTACAATTGTGATTTGGTTCTTACAATCATTTGGATTTGAAGATAGTGGATTTGCTATGGTTGATGATATTAACAATAGTTTGTTAGCTACAATTGGACAAACATTTGCTTGGATCTTTACACCACTTGGTTGGGGTGAATGGAAAGCAGCTGTTGCGAGTATTACTGGTTTGGTTGCTAAAGAGAATGTTGTTGCTACATTTGGGCAATTGTACGGATTTGCTGAAGTAGCAGAGGATGGTGTTGAGATTTGGGGAACACTTGCTGTGAGTTTCACAGCGCTATCTGCATATTCATTTTTAGCATTTAACTTATTGTGTGCACCTTGTTTTGCCGCAATGGGAGCTATGAAAAGAGAAATGAACAATGCAAAATGGACAGCTTTTGCAATTATATATCAATGTGTATTCGCATATGCGGTTGCCCTTATCATTTACCAACTTGGAAATCTTATTATCAATGGAGTTTTCGGTATTGGAACTATTGTTGCATTGATTGTTCTTGTAGGTATGATTTTCTTGCTTGTTAGAAAAGGAAAATCTTCAGAAAAATTAGAAGTTCAATATTCAGTTCATTAACAAAGGAGGTGGACATAATGAATCTATCAACATTATTGGTTTTATGTGTACTTATCTTGATTATATCGTTCTCTGTAAGAACGATTATTAAGGATAAAAAAAGTGGGAAATCATCATGTGGTGGTGATTGTGGCGCTTGTGGTAGCCATTCATTATGCCATGATTCCAAATCATTGTTTGAAGAATATAGAAAGCAAGAGCTACATCGCTAGCTCTGCTTTTTGTTAGGAGGTTATATATGTCTACGATTATTATTATTTTATTATTAATAGGAGTTGTTATTTTGGCAATTAAAAATTCATCTCAACACTTTAAGGGGGATGGTGGATGTTGTTCAGATCATTCAAAAATACCAGATAAAAAACTTCAGGAAGCAGTTATTGGCTATAAGACGATTCATATTTCTGGAATGCATTGTCCTCGTTGTGCTGTCAAAGTTGCTGAATCCATTAATAAAATTGAAGGTGCTAGTGCTAAAGTCAATGTTGAAGATCACATTGCTATTGTTTCATATGATAGAGAAATTGTGAATCAAAAATTGCATGATGCTATAGAAAAAGTAGGGTATCATATTATATCAATAAAAGAGTAAGTAATAAACTTATTTCATCATATCTACATACAATTTTAATTGTTATAAACTATGTATGGAATGATCATGTTAATGCCATTATATTTGATAAGATGCTAAAGAGGAACATGTTCTCATGAATGGGAGTTAAGTTCAATTAATGTAGTTAAATGAGAATAATGAGTGTTTTCATCTTAGAATAAGTACGAATCAATATATTATGAAGAAAACAAAATAAACTCAAGAACATTTTAGCCTGTGTTTGTATAATTATTCAAAACATATTGACAAGTGCAGGGAAAAGAGGTATTATAAATATAAGAGTTAGCAAAGACTAACTTATGTGATGAAACAATTCATAATTTAAGTGATTGATGTGAATTAATCATAAAAGATTATATTGTGTATAAGAACTTGGATCATGAATGATAACGAATAACTATAGTTGACCTCATACTCCTATTCATTGTTGTAATGATTATAAAAAGCCAAATAAAATCAGAACATACATTGGCTATGGTTGTTAGAATTGTTCAATGGCACGTAAATGCCATCCAAGCAATAAAAGAGTAATCTTCAGATTACTTTTTTTCTTTGGATAAAATAGGTTAGGATGAAATCATTTAGAGTTGCATTTGAAACTTTTATATGTTAAGGTAAAACAAGAAATGAGTGATATATATGGCAAAGATGTCAGAAAGACATACACAAATATTGGAATTATTGACTGAACAAAAAAGAGTAGAAGTCACTGAGTTATCAGAACTGCTTCATGTTTCACAGGTAACAATCCGTAAAGATTTAGACCAGTTAGAGAATGCTGGACTTATTTTAAGAGCTCATGGATTTGCCACATTAAATTCAAGTGATGATATGAATAACAGATTGGCTTATCATTATGATGTTAAACAAAAGATTGCCAAATTGGCCTGTGAATCCATTCGAGATGGTGAAACAATTATGATTGAATCTGGCTCATGCTGTGCTTTATTGGCATTGGAGATAGCCAAGACAAGAAAAGAAATAACAATAATTACAAATTCAGCTTTTATTGCTGATTATGTTAGAAAGACTGAAAAGATTCGAATTATCCTTCTAGGTGGAGAATATCAATTAGAATCTCAGGTCATGGTTGGACCGTTAACTCGTAAATGTGTGGAAGCATTCTTTGTAGATAAATTTTTTATTGGTACTGATGGCTTTTCAGAGGCATCAGGATTTACAGGAAATGATTATATGAGAAGTGAAACAGTAAGAGACATGTCTAAACAAGCAAAGCATGTCATTGTTGTGACAGAGTCTTCTAAATTTCAAAATATTGGTCTTGTTAATTTATTGCCAACACATGATGTCTCTTGTGTCGTCACTGATAGTGCTATTCCTATTCAATGTGAACAATATTTGTTGGAACAAAAGATTGAAGTTAAAAAAGTATCTTAAAGATATCTGAATAAATAAAAAGATTGAAAATTCAATTCTCAATCTTTTTATTTATTCTTTAATTCATTAAGCAGCCATTGGATTTGTGTGAAAGCAACAGATTCGAAGTCTAGTTGATATTTTGTTTGTATAGCTTCATTGCTTTTATATAAAAAATCAATAAGTGATGAAATAGCATAAACAAATGATACTGTTGATAATTTTGGATCAAGTGTAGATTTAACACTTCCATCATGAAAGTTTTTAGATAATAAAGCAACCATATCACCAGGTTTTACTTGATATTCATTGTAAGGATTATCCCATTGATAATCTTTTTTTGCACTTGCACTCATATAGATTGAACCGAATATATCCATGAAAATAGGATAGTATATATTTTCTTTATAGAGTGAAAGTGTTGTATATGCATAGGCCTGAAATTTTTCATATGTTGTAGAGGCTTGTTTGATTGCTGTTACACATTTTTCATACATAGATGACTGATGACGATAAAATATGGCCCAAAGAATATCTTCCTTACTGTCAAAATAGTTATATACTGTTGTACGTGTAATATGACAACTTCTTGCAATATCTACAATTGAAACGTTATCTATCCCTTTTTCAATACATAAGTTCTGAGTTTGATCTAAGATATTATTAATTTGAATTTGATAATGATTTTGATATTTATTCCCCATATCACTCACTCCTTGCATCTATACTATAGCATTTTTAAATGATTTCAAATACTCTTTTCTTGTAAATTTAAACATAATGTATATTTTACGAACACTTAATTAAATTTTAACACACTGTATAAATTTTGCTGTTATGATAAATGTGTCAAAAGACAGGGAGGAAATTTATAATGAAAAAATTAAAAAAAATAGTGACTTTATCACTAGCAATGGTATGTATATTAGGAAGTGCAGGTTGCTCTACATCAAATAAAGATACAGCCAATAAATGGCCAGAAAAAATTGTCTTGGCACAAATGCCAAATGAAAATAATCCCAATGCTGATTCACAACATGAAAAATTTGCAGCAGCATTATCAGAATATCTAGGAATTGAAGTAGGGTCTGTTGAAGGTACTGATTATACAGCTGGTATTGAAGGTATGGCAAGCAAAAATGTAGATGTTATGCTGGTTTCTCCAATGAGTTATTTCCAGGCAAAGGAAAGAGCAAATGCTGAGTTGTTAGTATCAACACCAACAGCTGCAGATTATAAGACAGCATTTATTACAAAAGCAGATCGAGATGATATTAATTCTTTAAAAGATTTAAAAGGGAAAACTTTTGCATTTGTAGATCAAGCATCTTCATCTGGTTATTTATATCCAAAAGCCAAATTAATCAAAGAACTTCAATTAGATACAGATAAATTAGAAGCTAATGATTATTTCTTTAGTACTGTTGCTTTTTCTGGCGGGCATCCAACTTCATTAACTGGTGTGACTATGGGCGATTATGATGCAGCAGCAGTTGCAAAGGCAATTATCACTCAGATGGTGAAAGCAGGACAATTAAAAGAAAGTGATATTAAGGTAATTGGAGAAACTGATGTTATTCCAAATCCTTGTTATGTTGTAAGAGGTGATTTACCACAAGATTTAAAGGATAAGATTAAAGAATTTTTCATGACATATGATGATGAAAGTTATTTTGAAGCTGTTCATGAAAATAAAGATATTCGATTTGTGGAAGTTACTGATGAGACTTATACACCTGCAAAAGAAATGTTAGAATTATTGAAAATTGATATGGGAGATAAATAAGATGGGGAAACCAATTTTAGAAATTAAGAATTTAGAAAAGGTATATAATGAGACAACACATGCTTTACAAGGCATGAATGTTTCATTTCATGAAGGTGAATTTGTTGTCATTATTGGTCCATCTGGTGCAGGTAAATCAACATTTATCCGTTGTATTAACAGAATGATAGATCCATCTCAAGGAGAAATAGTTTTTGATGGTATTCATATGGAAAAAATGAGAGGCAAAAGTTTAAGAAAACAAAGAAGTATGATTGGAATGATTTTTCAACATTACAATCTTATTGGAAGAACAAATGTTATCAAAAATGTTCTTCATGGGCGTCTTGGACATATGAGTCTGATGAATAGCTTGTGTGGACGTTTTTCCAAAGAAGATATTCAAGAAGCGGCAACTCTTCTTAAACAGGTTGGGTTAGATGAACAAATGTATAAAAGAGCAGATGAACTTAGTGGGGGACAAATGCAAAGAGTTGGAATATGTAGAGCGATTATTCAACATCCCAAACTTCTATTGGCAGATGAACCAATTGCATCACTAGATCCTCATTCTGCAAATAAAGTTATGGATACACTTTATAAAATGACTTGTGAAAGGGGATTAACATGTATTGTTAATCTTCACCAAGTTGATTTTGCAAAAAAGTATGCAACAAGAATTATTGGAATTAAGGCAGGACGTATAGTTTATGATGGAACACCAAACGATTTAACTGATGAAATGATTCAAAACATATATCAAGGTAAAGAAGAACAGATTGTTTTAAAACAATCACATCAAAGTGTTTTTCTAAAAGAAGGTATGGCTAATGGGTAATCTTGCTCTTATTCCATCAAGAAACAGAAAAATTTATCTAGCATTTTTCATTAGTATTATATTTGCTTTAAGTTGTCTTTATTTAGAAATAGATTTATTAGAAATGATATTAGGATTTCCAACATTTGTATCTTTCTTTATTCATAAGTTTATTCCACCGGACTTTTCTAATATTGCTCAGTATGCTCCTGCTGTTGGTGAAACAATATTATTTGCAGTTGTAGGAACATATATTTCAACATTCTTCTCTTTATTATGTGGTATGTTGATGAGTGAGATGACAAATCCATATAAACCATTAAGAATGTTAGTAAGAGCATTTATATCTTTTTTAAGAAATATTCCTGTATTAATTTGGGCAAGTTTATTGGTTTATGCATTTGGAGTAGGTGAAATAGTGGGCTTACTTGCCTTGATTATTGCCACTCTTGGATTTTTATCACGTAGTTATTGTGACAGTCTTAATGAGATTCCCAATTCAAAATTAGAAGCTTTAAAAGCAAGTGGAGCAAGTGACTTACAAATACTTTGGCATGGCTTGTTACCATGTTTTGTACCAAGCTTAATCAATTGGACACTTTATTCTTTTGAAATTAATATTCGTGCATCTACAATATTAGGAATGGTAGGAGCTGGAGGAATAGGGGTTCTTATTCAAACAAATATTAAATTATTTAAGTACCATGAGGCTTGTGCCATTATTATCATTGTCGTAACAATTGTCTTATTAACAGAGTTTATCACAAACAAGATAAGATTATTGGTACATTAAGGAGAGAGTATGGATATTCTAAGAACAACAAAAAAAGGAACAGGACTTCGCTATTTTATCTCTATAATTATTGTTATTTTTGTATTTTTAATAAGTGTTCATTTATTAAATTTAGACTTTACAAAATTTTTAAATCGATTAACTAATATTGGAGAAGTTATCTCAAGAATGTTAGTATTTGATGCATCACTCATTCCAAGTATCCTATTAGAAGTTTTGGTTTCAATCTGTCTTGCTTTGACATCATTGGTTATTGGAACCATCATATCTTTTGTATTGGCTGCTTTAGCAGCAGATAATTTAGCCCCTAATCATTATATAGCATGCATAATCAAAGGAATTGTTGCTATTATTCGTGCCATTCCTGCTTTAGTCTGGATACTTATGGTTGTTGCCAGTGTTGGATTTGGAAATACGGGAGGAATGATTGGACTCATTTTTCCAACAGTTGGTTATTTAACAAAGAGTTTCGCTGCTTCTTTAGAAGAAGATGGTTATGAGAGAGTTGAAGCTTTAAAATCAACTGGTGCCAATTGGATTAACATTGTTGTTAGAGGTGTTGTAGTTGAAACAATGCCACAACTCATTTCATGGATTGCAATGAGATTTGAAAATAATATTGCTGAAGGAATATCACTTGGAATGGTGGGTGTTGGAGGTGTTGGGTATTTATTAAATAAAGCTATCATGAAATTTGATTATCCTGCAATTTCAACAATTATCGTTGTTATCTTTGTAACAATGTTTATCTTTGAAGTTATGACAGTAAATATAAAAAAACGTTTACACACAAAATAGGAGAATAAAAATGCAAAATATAATTCGTTTACCATTAGATAATGCTTACAATGTAAGAGAATTAGGTGGATATTATACAAAGGATAAGCAAATAACACAATGGCATCGTTTTCTAAGAAGTGATGATATTTCTCAACTTACAGATCAGGATATTGAGTTCTTATTAAATTATGGGGTCAATAGTGTCATTGATTTAAGATCACAATCAGAATGCCAAGCTCATCCAGATTCATTAATGAATATTGAAGGTATAGACTATTATCATTTACCATTTATGAGTGGGGATATTGACGATGTGACAAAAATTATGGATAATCTTGAACAATTTGATTTAGGTGATTTTTATGTTGAACTCTTGAAAGAAAAAGAATTGGTTGCTCAACTCTTATCTCTTATAACAGATGCAAAAGAGGGGTGCTTATTTCATTGTTCAGCAGGAAAAGATAGAACAGGGATTCTCAGTGTTAGTGCTTATGAATGCTGGTGTCAGTAATGTAGATATTGAAGCAAACTACCACTTAACATATACCTATTTAAAAGAAAAACCAGGGTTATTAGATATGATGCCTTCTGATATGGATTTATCATGTATGTATTCAAAACCAGAAACAATACGTAAAGCTATTGATTATATATTAGATCATTATCAAGATATAGAAACATATTTGATGAATTGTGGACTATCTAGTCAATATATTAATAAATTAAAAAATAAGTTATTATAAATTATATATGTCTTTTTGACTATCTTTTTATATCTTCTTAAATGTCCGCAAAGCCTTATTTTATCGGCTCTACGGGCATTTTGCTTTTGTGGTAAACCTCACATATCCAGGTCTATCTTCTTATATTTTCCCTGTCAATCGTGGTTAAAATCGTGGTAAATACTTTTTATGCGATTAGACGCTGAACCTCTGATTTTGCGGTATCTATGGACGCATGAGCATACCAGTTCATTGTGATACTGATATTTGAATGCCCCATGATATACTGTAAATCTTTTGGGTTCATATTCTTACTTGCCAGCCTTGTGCAGAACGTATGGCGTAGCGTATGCGGTGTGATATGTGGCAAGGGATTGTCCTTGTGGTGCTTGTTGTATTTCTTTACCATACGGACAAATAAGGCGTTGTAATCAATCGCAACTTTGGGCTTGCCCTTATGATTGACAAATAGAAAGTTGCTCCGTCCGTCTATCACAAATGGTTCTGCCTTTGGGCGTTTCTTCATAACCCGTTGAAATGCTTGTATCGTTTCCTTGCTTAATGGCACTTGCCTTGTTCCGCTCTTTGTCTTAGGCGTTTCAATATAGTAGCCCTGTTCCTTGCTCTTTAATAACTGGTGGTCGATAATCACAACTTCATTCTTGAAATCAATATCGGCTACTGTCAGTCCGCACAGTTCCGAGATACGAA
>NZ_CFJNYH010000005.1:0-108718 GCF_984815275.1 Coprobacillus sp. | reverse complement strand
AACTTGCTGGTAAAGCCTCAGCATGATAATAATCATTAACGTATATAAGAAAGACTGTTACCAAGACAACAATTCCACCTGCAATGACAATACATATTTTCTTGATTCTTGATTTCACTTTTTTGCTCCTCTTTTATTGAATTATAAAATAAGTATAGCATAAACATCCTAAAACATCACTTAATCAACTTTACTAATTTTTTGAAAATGATAAAATAGAAACAGAAAGTATAGGTGATTATATGGAACAAACATCGCTTTTTCAAAATCAAAGCCAAGAACCTTTAGCCAGTCGTTTGAGACCACAAACATTATCAGATTATGTGGGACAAAAACATCTTATTGGACAAGGAAAAATATTATGGCAGTTAATAGAGCACGACCAAATTTCCTCTATGATTTTTTGGGGTCCACCCGGAGTGGGAAAAACGACATTAGCAAGAATCATTGCCAATTGTACGCAATCTGAATTCATTGACTTTAGTGCCGTCACAAGTGGCATTAAAGATATCAAGGCAGTTATGAAACAAGCACAAGAAAAACAAATGATGGGCATAAGAACAATTGTTTTCGTAGATGAAATTCATCGTTTCAACAAAGCGCAACAAGATGCCTTTCTTCCTTATGTTGAACGTGGAAGCATTATTCTCATAGGCGCAACCACAGAAAATCCTTCTTTTGAAATCAACTCTGCCCTATTATCGCGATGTAAAGTCTTTGTTTTACATGGTCTTGAAATTGAAGATATCTTAGATTTATTAAAGCATGCCTTATCGAGTGAACAGGGATTCGGTAATGAAAACATTGAAATTGAAGAAAATGGTTTATACATGATTGCATCTTTTTCTAATGGTGATGCTAGAATGGCATTAAACACTTTAGAAATGGCTGTTTTGAATGGAGAACAACAAGAAAATAAAATCGTCATTTCTCAAAAAATCATTGAAGAATGTACCAACCGCAAATCCTTTCTCTATGATAAAAAAGGCGAAGAACATTACAATATCATTTCAGCACTACATAAGTCTATGCGTAATAGCGATGTTGATGCTGCTATATATTGGTTAGCCAGAATGTTAGAGGCAGGCGAAGATCCTTTATATATTGCAAGACGTTTGGTAAGATTTGCAAGTGAAGATATTGGGATGGCAGATAGTCGTGCCCTAGAAATTGCTATTGCTGGTTATCAGGCGTGTCATTTTCTTGGCGTTCCTGAATGCAATGTGCATCTTACACATGTTGTTACATATCTTTCATTATCTGTAAAGTCAAATGCATTATATATGGCTTATGAATCTGCAAAAAAAGA
The DNA here is from genome assembly GCF_984815275.1 of Coprobacillus sp. NCBI lineage: Bacteria > Bacillati > Bacillota > Erysipelotrichia > Erysipelotrichales > Coprobacillaceae > Coprobacillus > Coprobacillus sp. The sequence continues at coordinate 107,409 of NZ_CFJNYH010000005.1, read as the reverse complement.
TGCTTTAGACACTTTAGGTGAACCTGTTCCTTTACAAATTCGCAACGCTCCAACAAAATTAATGAAAGAGCTTCATTATGGTGAAGGATATCAATATGCTCATGATTATGAAGATAAAATTACATCTATGACATGTCTTCCAGACAAGATTGCTGACCATCATTATTATCATCCTACAATGCAAGGCAGCGAAGCTAAAGTTGCTGCTCGTTTACAAACAATTCAAAATTTACGCAATAAACATAAAAACAGAAATGAATAGAATTATCTCCTCATACTCTTAACTATTCTATTATCTACTACAAAAAAACTCTGAGAAGGGAATAAATGAATCAGTTTTCATCTCTTCAAAGAGTTTTTTTATATACAAAGTTTTTCAAAGTATCTCACTGTACAATCTTTCAAATTTCAAAAAATCCTATCACTTTATTTGAAATTATTTAATCCTCCATAGCTTCCATTTTTGTCTGATGAATGGTTCCATGAGGGTGATGGGGAGGAGCATAAACAGTTGATAATTTAAGTGGGCAATTCCCAATGTTTATAATATTATGCCATATTCCAGCTGGAACAAAAACCGCATCACCAACACATAACTCCCATTGTTCATTTAAACAATCCTTTGAATCTCCCATTTGTGCTAAAGCATATCCTTCTTCAACACGAATAAATTGATCAGTATCCTCATGTCTTTCAATTCCTATATCATCACACAGAGGAATACACATTAAAGTCATTTGTAAATTCTGACCTGTCCAAATTGTTGTACGATAATAACTGTTATATTCAGCTGCCCTTATGACATTCGTTGCAAAAGGATATGGTCCAAAATCTGTTGATGTATGACATTGACAATTTTGATAAGAATCCATTTTTCTTTCATCATTCTCCTTTTATAAGTTTGATATCTTTTTAGATACCTATTCTATCTTATGAAAGAAGATCACTTCACAGTTATATAATTTGTACCTATTCTCAGAACAAGCAATTATTTTATCAATGTAAGAATATCCTCAACAATCAGATTTGCATCTAATCGATTTTCAAGCAATAATTCATATGGATCATAACGATCATAAAACTTCTTTTTTAAACCATAATTTTTAACTTTCATATTTGTTGGACCGTAGTATGAAGCTACTTTTTGTCCATATCCACCCTCAATAATTCCATCCTCTAATGTTATAACAAGAGAATGACTCATCTTTAATTCATCTAATAAGTCAATATCTAATCCGTGAATAAAAACAGGATTAATCAATGTTCCATAAATATCATGCTGTTTTAAAAGATCTATCACCTGTTCACCAATGAAAAAGAAATCTCCAACAGCAATAATAGCAATATCTTGACCTTTTTTAACAACTTTAGATCTCAAAATTTTATAATTGGTTGTATCAGCAACTCCTTTTGAAATGACTTCCATATGAGGAACCTTAATGGCAATAGAATGGTCATTTTGTTCAATAGCATAATCTAACATTGCAAAGTATTCTTCTTTATTTGTGGGAGCTAAATAAGTTAAATTTGGAATGTTAGATAATAATGGAATATCAAAGAAACCTATATGTGTTTCATCATTCATACCAAAAACCGATCCCCAGAAAACAAGCAGAACTGCTGGATTGTTGTTAATACATAAATCTTGAGAAATTTGATCATATGTTCTTTGAATAAATGTACTAAAAACACCATATACTGGCTTTCCTCCATTTTTAGCAATTCCTGAAGCGAAAGCAACAGCATGCTCTTCAGCAATACCAACATCAACAAATTGCTGACCAGCAATCTTTCTGTTATTTTCATTCATTCCAATTGCAACTGGTGTTGCTGATGTAATTGCCACAACTCTTGAATCATCTTTCATTTTTTTGAGGAGATATTTGCCAGTGAGATCATTATAATTTTCTTTAGTTTCATTAGATAAATATTCTCCTGTTTCAATATCAAAAGGTCCACCAGCATGAAATTTTTCTTTATTCTTTTCAGCATAATGATACCCTTTTCCCTTGATTGTATGTACATGAATAACAACTGGATAATGACTATCTTTCACTTGACGAAAAATGTTAACCATTGCCTCTACATTGTGTCCATCCTCAACATAATAATAATCAAATCCTAATGCCTTAAATAAATTGTTTTCACTCTTTCCCTTGCTTCTTCTCAATTCTTGTAAATTCCTATAATATCCACCATAATTCTCAGCAATAGACATTTCATTATCATTAATAACAACTATCATATTACTCCCTTGTTCAACGACATTGTTCAACCCTTCATAAGCTTCTCCTCCACTTAATGAGCCATCACCAATAACTGCAATAATATTTTCATGATCACCTTTGAGATCTCTTGCTTTTGCTAATCCACAAGCCAAAGAAATAGAAGTTGATGTATGTCCTATATTAAAAAAATCATGTTCACTTTCTAACGGATTTGTAAATCCAGATACATCATCATATTGCGCTTTATTTAAAAATGCATCCTTTCGACCAGTTAACATTTTATGAACATAACTTTGATGAGAAACATCAAATACAATTTTATCTTTGGGGGAATCAAAAACATAATGCAAAGCAATTGTCATCTCAACCATTCCTAAATTTGGACCCGAATGCCCTCCATGTTGACTCAATTTATGAAGCAAAGCCTTTCTGACTTCTGCTGATAAAATATTCAATTGTTCTAAAGATAAATATTTCAAATCTTTAGAGTTATTTATAGTTTCTAAATACATATATATCATCCTCCTATGAGTTGTAGTCTATCACTTAAACTTAACTTTAAGTCAATACCTATTGATAAATATTTTTATAAGTGCTATTCTAAAGGAAAGCATAGGAGGTATAAAGTCATGTACTATACAATTGGTGAAGTTGCCAAAATGTTTAATCTCACACCTTCTACAATTCGATATTATGACAAAGAAGGATTATTACCGTTTGTAGAACGTCAATCAGGAATCCGCAAATTTTCACAAGATGATGTCAATATGTTAAAAACAATCGAATGTTTAAAAGAAACAGGTATGCCCATTAAAGACATTAAAATATTTAGTCAATGGTGTTTAGAAGGTGATTGCACTCTTAACGAGCGATTGGAAATGTTTTATCAGCGTCGTGAAATTGTTAAACAACAAATGGCAGATTTGCAGGATATTATGGATCATATCGAGTATAAGTGTAACTACTATGAAAAAGCAGTTGCTGCAAATTCAGAAAGCATCCATAAAAATTCAACAAAAAAAGAAATTAATGAATCTATATCTATTTAAAAGGGAGACTATTATAAACATATGTTTTATAATATCTCCCCTTTTCTTTTATCTATTCCATTCAATCATAAAGATTCAGCTATTTTCATCATTCAGCACTCATGATTTAGAAATATACAATGCATTTAATCTTTTTTTAAAAGCGTACATTGTGATAAATCCTATTTAGAATTTTGACCATATCCTTTCACAATTATCTATACTTGATAAAATAATAGTGAAAGCCTTGATATTTCATCTTTAGTATATGTATTTCACCCTTTCATTTCTCACATCTTACTATAAATCAAATGAAAATAAAATGTAAAAAGATTGTTATCTTACAATAACAACCTCATTTTTATAATCTAATGGATATAAATGTTCCATCAACTGCCTCAACATGCAGCATCTCCAAACCCTTATTTTCTTTTAATATATCAATACATTCATTGAGCAATACACTTATAACGTCTTTTGTAACCAAAACATTATATGGTTCAGGTATATAGTGTTTGATATCATCAAACACTATATCAGGAATAAGTTTCACTACAAAACCAATCATTCTAATCGGTATAGGCATAGAAATTCGAATATCACTTGTTCTGATTTTAACTTTCATGATTAGCCTCTATTTATCAACAAAAACTCTTACAACTGTTCCGTCTGCTCCTTCAACGTTGACAAAATCACCTTCAATTTCTTCATCTAAACATTCAGATACTGCTTCCATAATATTAGAAAGATCCATATCTTTCATACAATCATCAGGTATAGGTAATTTACCAGTTGCCTTTAATAACTTTTTAATTGCTCCTACAGGAAACTGAACATTCACCTTATCTCCAGTTTCACTATCAACAATAACACGAAACATCTTCTTATCATACGTATTTTTTGCAACTGATTGTACACTGACATCCAATTCCATGGCTGACATCAGGTCTACCGCTTGCTCTGCTGTCATAGTTCCTTCTTCAACCATTTTCAAAATCCTTAATTTTTCATCCATACTATCATTCTCCTTTTTTATTTTAACTGTGCAATGGCTTCTTCAGCAGTAATTTCACCATTCTCTAAAGCTTTTAAAATTTCTTCTTTCTTGGCAGAGGACTGCTCATTATTCTTTGATTCATATCCAAGTTTCTTGATAATTGCATCTAATTTTGAACGAACTGTCGGATAAGAAATTCCAAGTTCTTTTTCTACCTCTTTAATATTTCCTCTACACCAAATAAAGGTTTCAGTAAAATACAATTCCTCATCAGAAAGATAATCAAATTTACTCAATCTAAAATTATTTTCTATGACCGTCTCACACGAATCACATTTTAACCTGACAACTGTCAATTCATGATTGCAGACCGGGCATCGACTAATGACCTTTTTCACATTCACACTTCCTCTCACTTCTTATCAGAAATATAATACATAATTTTATATATGTCAATGTAATTATTAATATATTTAATATAATTATTAATATATTTAATATATTAATTCATTTATTGTTTGTGTTTAATCAAAAAAACTGATATCCAAGATAACAGTTTCTTTTTTTATTCAATTTCTTCTTTTATATTTCATCATCATAATAATCAACATAATCATTCAACTTATAAAGTCTATTTATATCTTTACCCCAAACACCAATTTTTTTTGATTCCGGATAAATAGCAATATCTATGTCATGATAAGTATCAAAATCAATATATATCAGCATTTCTGTTAAAGATGTGTTAATTAATTGATGAGCACCTTTTTCATTGGCTGGAAAATATAACAGATCACCTGTCGAAACTTCTCTTGTTCCATCAGGTGTCTTTAAAATACCTTGACCTTTGATAATATAAAAAACTTCTTCATTTTTATGATGATAATGATATGGGTATACAGATTTTTGAGGAGGTATTTCATAGATATTGACAATACATTGCTCAGCATAACCTCTAGGTAAGAAACTTCTTTTATAGTATTCATAGTCTGAAGTTCCTTCTTTATGTTCTAAAGAAAGATCTTCTTTTTTCAAATGCTTCATTTCACTCATTCAAATCACCTTCATTTGAATGTGTTTTATTGACTATCCAATGATCCTCAATACTTTCTCTTGTTGCATAATAACCATAAGGCATATCTTTTAATTCTCCAATTGAAGGATCTATTTCAAATGCTGCCAGAAGTGATATAATCCTAGCTTCATCAGTTTCATGTGTATGACCACATAAAAACTGCCACATCCCATCATCTTCATCATGTGAAGCAAATAAAATAGGTTCATTTTTCTCTAAGACATGACAACATACAATCGTTGCAGTGTTTGGTTCATCTGAAAATGGAAATTTCATATTATGTTTCTCCTTATCACTTATTTATATAGAAAACTCAACAGTTATTCCGTCTGAATCTAATAATCTAAAATAATCAGACTTAGTGGAATGGCAAATAATTTTAGTTGGTGAATATCCTAAATGCAAAGCCCTCTCTCTAAGTGCGTCAAATTTTTCATCTGTTGAATAACTCATGACAATACCACTCATTGACACTTTCTCTGCATCTTTAAATTGAATCAATTCTAACATTGTTTCATTCTTTCCATTTGATAAAAATACAATTTGTCCCATTTCTAAATGCAGATGATTGACTAATTTTAAACCAACTCATTTTTGATAAAACTCTATCGCCTTCTCTATATCTCCTACCATAATCGTTATTAATTTAATTTCATATTTACTCTCCCATATCTCGATGATTACTTATTTATACCCCATAGCTTCTCTTACTTGTTGTGCTTCTTGATAAGATGTTAACATTGTCAGTAATTCAAATGCAACATCTGCTGCTGTTTTCGGACAAGAAGATGTTATAATATTATCATCCACAACCATCCACTCATCACCTAATATAACTCCCAAAGAAGCTAATTCATCACGTCTATAGCCACCTCTTAAATGATAAGTAGTTGCTGTTCTGCCCTTTAAAATGCCGCTTTTGGCAATTGGCAAAGCTGCTACACATACTGATGCGATTGGTTTATGCACCTGGTCAAAAGAACGAATAAGTTGTAATGTTTCATCTTTATAAGCCTCATCATAAAACCCATATTCTTCAAAGCCACCAGGTATAGCTAATGCATCATATTCGTTAACATCAACATCTTTGAGCAACATATCAACTTCTATAGATACACCAAAAGTACTTGTTACATTTTTTTTATACCCACAGGTTATGACTTTGATATCATATCCAAAATCATTACGTGCCCAGCCAAATACATCAATAAACGGACTCACTTCCATCATTTCAAAAGCATTTAAACACAACAATAAAATCTTCAATTAACATCCCTCTTCACCTTTCATATTAATACATTCATTTTAACATACATAGATATGAAATTATAGAAAAACAATCACGATTAATATTTATTTAAATAAATATTTTTATCATTGCAATCAAAAGTGATGAGATTACTTATTCTTACTGCTTTCATACATACATTAATAATTCCTATGCAATTATTTTCTTCTAGAGAATTCAACAAAGGCAAATATAATTGAAATAACAGTGAGAACAGATACAATAAGTTCTGCCATATCATTTGCATAATCAACTTGTGCTGGAACCACAATTCCTAAAACTAAAAAATAACAACACCAAACCAATCCTAAAGAGAGCACTAAAAAAGTAATATATTTTAAAATATTTGCTAATTAATCGATCATCTTTGTTACCAATCCAACTTTCCTTTGAGAATACTCTTTGTTTGGAAAGGCAATCTTAAAACCACCTGCAACAAATCCTATAATAATTCCCAATGTTATTCCCCTACAAATTTGATAAACCAATCCCACTGTCCATTACTCCCTTCATATCTTTTATATATTATATCTTATTTATCATCATACAACAAACAATTCATATCGTTCATCCATTTTATAACAATCGAGTTAAGAAATACTTTCAAAAATTACAAAAGACACTATCTTTTCAATAGTGTCATTTCTAACAAATCATATATTTTAAAATAAGTGTAGGATTTTATTGTTTGACTGTACTTAAACAAAATGGATGACCTTCTGGATCAAACATAACTGTCGAAGTATCAAAATATTGAATTTCAGATTTCGTTGCCCCACATTCTAAAGCATGTAAAACACCTTTTTCTAAATCGTCAACCAAAAAATCGATATGTGCCATTTGCTGTTGTTTATCTTTCTGCCATGGCCATACTGGTGCTACATATTCTTCAATTTCCTGAAACGCAAAAATCCAACCTTGAGGAGAGCGTAACCCTGCCCAGCCATTCCCTGAAAGAATTTTTTCCCAGCCAAGTAACTTTACATAAAAATCTGATAATGCATCAGCATCTTTACAATCATAAGCAAAACCTGCAATACCACTAATCATTTCTTCTTCCTCATCTTTCTTTATTGAATATTTTTAATATATCATATCATTTATATAAAAAAACAAATATTTCTAGAAATCACACTAGAAAGTAAATATATCTTCTTACAGTTTCTGTACACTGTTTTTATGTTGTAACAAATTCTCCTAAACACCATCTGAATCCAATGTGAAGATAATTGACTGTGTCAACAAAGGACACCCTATAAGACATCCAGAATATGATATATACATAGGATTGCGAGACAAACGATAAATACCATTACAATAAACTCATCCTTAGAAGGGATGCCAAAACAAATGATAGAGATTGCATAAAGTATTAATCCTAACAAATAGAAAATAGTTCGAATATAGAATACAATTGGCAAATCTATACTGATTAAAAAACATATGTATATAAATAAGAAAACATTTCAAATTTAATATGTCTAATATGCATACATCTCATTTCCAAACATTCTTGGAAAATGAGCATCACGTTTCATCACATCTTTATTAACACAAATCTAATAAGGAAAAAGGAATCACTGTTCATCATTTTTACCACCTTATATATTTAATTTTAAACATATTTGTCTAGCCTTTATTGTATTCAAAAACTCTTTATTCTTACCTGACATGTACGATTACTAATTCACATCAATAAGTTATTTTTAGTAAACTTCTCATGTTTATCCTTCAATTTCTAATTATTTCTTTTTTGTCTTTGATTTTAATCTGCATTTCACAATTAATAACTTTTTAATATCATCTAAATGCTCAGAATTTATTACACGATATTGTATCCACCCACCATCACCACAAGGATATTTATGATCAATGTAATTCTTCATATAATCCTGAACATTATCATAAATACTCTCATATTGCTGTGTAGAGCAGCGAACCATAACAGTAAATGAACCATTTTCTGCAAAAATATCACAAATGAATTTCTTACCCTTACGATGACAAATACTCCAACCATACTCTTTTCCATATGGAAAACGTATTTCTGAAATTGTATCCAATTCTCCTGACAAAAAAGTATGAAGAGAAGTGAATAATTCTGCATTCTTACCACAGTATGAAGCCAATTCATCATGAGTAGGTCGTTTGTCCTTATTTAATAATCTCTCGTACATGTCTTTACCTCCTATCTCATAAACATCTTATGTCAATTGCACTCCACAAATTATCATTTCATTACCAAAACAATATTTTCAGAAAAAATAACAGCAGCAAACTTCAAATCATTATCTCTCTTTTTTCATATCTATGAAACTAAAACGTAAAACCACTCTCATTATCACCTATATCACAAAAATATAATACTGTTTCCAGTTTAAATCAAAGTTTTCTTTGATAAACGAATTATATTTTCAATATTATGAGTTTGCGGAAACATATCTACAGGTTGACATATATCTACTTGATAATTATGTTCTTGAAGATATGCAATGTCTCGAGCCTGTGTAGCCACATCACAAGAAACATATATAATCTTATCTGGCGACAAAGTCACCAATTGATCTAAAAAGACTTGAGAACACCCTTTTCTTGGTGGATCAACCATGACAACATCAATATGTTTTTGTTGTTTTGCAAATTCAACCATAAATTCACCAGCATCTTGACATGTAAATTCAACATTTGAAACATGATTTCTTTGAGCATTTTCTTTTGCATCAATAATTGCTTGTTCTACAATTTCAACACCATATACCTTTTTAACATACTTAGCCATAGATAAAGAAATTGTGCCAATCCCACAATACGCATCAATAACTTCATCTGTAGGTTTTAAATCAGCAAACTCAATAGCTTTTTGATAGAGATGTTCAACTTGTTTTGGATTAACTTGATAGAACGATTTAACAGAAATACGATATATATTTCCCAGAAGTTCATCTTCTATATACCCTGGACCATCTATTACCTTCACTTTATCACCTAAAATAACATTGTCATGTTTTTTATTTATATTTTGAATGATTGTCTTGAGATCTGGAAACTCATTTTTTAATGTTTTTACAATAGTATTTATATTTTTAATTGAATCTTGATATGTAATAAGAACCAACATAAGCTGTTGTGATGTCAAACCATATTTAACAAGAATATGCCTAATATTTCCTTGATGTGACATCTTGTCATAAGGATTTTCCTGAGCTTCCTGTAAAAGATTTCTTACACGATTGACCAAACGATTTGATTCATTATTTTGAATATAACATATTTCCATTGGAACAATGTCATTACTATGCTGTTTATAAAACCCAGTCACAATTGTATTGCCGTGTAGTCCAACTGGTACCTGAACTTTATTCCTATAATACCATGGTTTTTCCATCATTAAACAAGGCAAAACCTCTACATGACAATGTCCAATCCTTTGTAATGTATCCTTTACTCTTTTTGTCTTAAAGTTTTGCTGACCAGCCATAGAAAGATGTTGAAGATGGCATCCTCCACATTGTTTAAACAAAGGACACCTAGGTTCAACTCGATAAGGACTTTGCTGATAAACTTCTATTAATCGTCCAATTGCATAATTCTTCAAAACTTTAATAATCTTAATTTTACCAACTTCATCAATTAACATATTCTTGACAAAAACAGGAAATCCATCAACTTTAACAATTCCCTGACCATCGTGAGAATAATCTATACATTTAGCTTCTAAATATTCATTCTTTTGCATTTTGTCCTCCAAAAAAAACGAGCATAGCCCGTTTATTCATTTGTATCCTTTAAAGTGCTCTCTGCTTTTTCCTTACTCTCTTTATCTTTAACTGATGCAAGGGTATAAGAGAATTCATCATTTTGTACATGTTTTGTTCCAAAGATAGGGAAATCTTTACTATCTTGAGAAGTTAAGTACAAATTCACTTCATATTGAGATACATTATCAATTTTTCCAAATAAAGTACTATACGTTTTTCCATCTTCTTTTGGTTTTCCAACAAGCTTATCTAATGTTTGCACAACATTTTCAGCTATCTTTTGAGCATCTTTTGTCTTCATTCCTGGCTTATATACAATATCCACTTTTAATTGCTTACAAGTTATTTCCAAAGTTATATCTTGAATTTCAGAATGTTCATTCTTAGCAGTATCAATAGCTGCTTTTCTTAAATCATTAGAAATCTCAACAATACCTTGACAACGATCCCCATAAACTGGACCATTATTACGAGATTCTAAGAAAATATAAATAGAAAATGCTATAAAAAGCACACCAAAGACAATCAAAACATAGTGCCACCATTTCCAAACAAATTTCTTCTTTTTCTTTGCCATAGGTTGAATATCCTCTTCTTCACTACTATACTCATCAGTATATTCATATGTATCAGTTACACTTTCATCATTTTGTGTAGCTTTCATATTCTCTAACTCATCAATATGAGAAGTCTCTTGATAATCTTTTTGATCATCATCTTCATCATCAAATTGAAATTTTCTAGCCATAATCTCACCTACCTTTTCTTATTGTACCAAAAATCGAATGAAATGTATAGGTCATTATTTCGTTCTTTCTTTGAGTAATTGAATCAATATTTGATTAGCAATTTTTGGATTCGCCTGTCCACCTGTATTCTTCATAATCTGTCCAACCAAAAATCCAACAGCACGATCTTTTCCAGCTGCAAAATCCTGAATAGATTGCGCATTATTATCTAAGATTTCATTTATGATTATTTTTAACTGTTCAGGATCTGATATTTGTTTCATTCCTTTTTCTTCAATAATAATCTCTGGATCTTTTCCTTCAGCCATTAAACATTCAAAAACTTTTTTTGCTTGTTTAGAAGAAATCGTTCCATCTTGAATAAAAGTAATCATTTTCCCTAAGTATTGAGGTGTTAGTTTTGTTTCACTAATTGCTAAATTTTCCTTATTTAAATATGCTTGAACTTCACCTAACAACCAATTACATACAAGTTTATATTCCTGGCAAGTTTGAATTGCTGCTTCATAAAAATCAGAAATTGCTTTATTTGAAACAAGAATATGTGCATCTGTCTTAGGTAATCCATATTGGTTAATATAAACTTTCTCTCTCTCATCTGCCATCATAGGCAGGTTGTCTTTAATTTGCATAACCCATTGATGATCGAGACGAATTGGTAAAATATTAGGTTCTGTATAATATTTATAATCAACAGCATCCCCTTTAGCACGCATCATAACTGTTTCTCTGCTATCTTCATCAAAACGACGTGTTTCCTGCAGCACTTCACCACCCTGAATTAAAACTTTTTCTTGTCTCAATGCTTCAAATTCAATTGCTTTTTGAACATTAGAAATCGAATTTAAGTTTTTAATTTCAGTACGAATCCCAAATTTTTCACTACCATATGGGCGAAGAGAAATATTCACATCACAACGCATAGACCCCTCTTCCATCTTTGCATCAGAGACATCTGTATAAAGGAATACTTGTCTCAATTTTTCTAAATAAGCAGCTGCTTGAGCACCATTGCGAATATTTGGTCTTGTAACAATTTCAATTAATGGAATACCCGCACGGTTATAATCTATTAATGAATAATCATCAAAATGGAATTGCTTAGCTGTGTCTTCTTCCATATGCAATCTTTCAATTTCAACACGTGTTACGACACCATCAACCTCTATATCCAAATATCCATTTCTACCAATTGGCCTTTTATCTTGTGTAATTTGAAAACCTTTTGGTAAATCTGAATAATAATAATTTTTACGATCAAAGCATAATAATTCATCAATCTCCATGTGTAATGCATGACAAACACGAATAGCAAATTCAACACCACGTTTATTTAAAACTGGCATTGTTCCTGTCATCCCCATATCAACTTCATTCACTTTTGTATTTGGTTCTTCACCAAATGTCACAGGAGCAGCTGAAAACATCTTTGAATTTGTTTGTAACTCACAGTGAACTTCCAACCCAATAACTTGTTCAAAATTCATGTTTACCCCTCCCTCGAAAATTGATTCTTTAATCCTAACGCATTTTCTAACGCATAAGCACAATTGAAAACGGTTTGTTCTTCAAAGACACGTCCCATAACATTTATCGCAATAGGCATATGATCAACAAAGCCACTTGGTAACGACAAACTTGGTAAACCAGCAAAATTTCCTAATGATAAATGGTTCTCCAAAATCAGATATTCATCACTCAATCGATCATCAGTTGCTTCATCTACTTTTGGTGCAACACTACCACCATTTGGTGTTAAAATAATATCATAATTGTTGTATATCTTGTTTAACTCTGCAACAATTAATCTTCTGACTCTTTGCGCTTTTCTAAACATTCTCTCTTGATTTTCAGTTGCTAAAGCAAGGTTTCCAAGAATAAAGCGACGCTTGATATGATCACCAAATCCATGTGTACGTGAATTGATCATAATATCATCTGTTGATTCACCATCTTGTCTATTACCATATTTAATACCATCTAAGCAAGAATGATTACTTGTTGCTTCTGAATTAGAGATAATTGTATATGTAGGAAGCAATGTTCTCATCAATTCCACAGGCATTGTAACTTCTTCAACAATAGCTCCCAAATCTTTATATGTTTGAATAACCTTCTCAAAATTGGTTTTAATTTCAACATTTCTAATTTCATCACTCACTGATTTAAGAACTGCAATTTTCATTCCACGAATGTCATCAGTTAAATTCTTAATATAACAAGGGACTTCTTTTTGACTTGAAGTCATATCACGATCATCTCGTCCAGCCAATGCTTCAATCACAATTGCCATATCTCTCACATTTCGTGTAAATGCACCTACAGTATCTAAACTTGAAGCATATGGAATAACACCATAACGTGAAATACGTCCCCACGTTGGTTTAAAACCGACAATTCCACAGAATCCAGCTGGTTTACGAATGGAATCACCAGTATCACTTCCTAAAGCAAAAGGAACAACACCACTTCCTACAAGAGCTGCACTTCCACCTGAAGATCCACCCGCGATGCGTGATGAATCCCATGGATTATAGACTGGTCCTGTTAATGCTGACTTGTTGGTTCCACCCATTGCCAGTTCATCCATACTCGCTTTCCCAACTAAACAAACACCTTCTTGACTTAATAAATCAACAACATGAGCATTATAAATAGGTACATAATTTTCTAACATACGACTAGATGCAGTTGTCTGAATTCCTTTTGTATTATAATTATCCTTCAAAACATAAGGGATACCACTTAGTAACTCTTTAAAATCAGCTTGTTCTAAATCTTGATATGCTTTCGTCTTTGTTATTGTTACAAAAGCATTCAATCTATTTTGTTGAATATCAATTTCTTTAAATAATTCATCATAATATGCTTTTGCATCCAATTCTCCAGAAGAGAATAAATGATGAAGTTCTTCTATACTATATTGAATCATTTATCCCACCACCTTTGGTACTTTGATTTGATTTTCTTGCACATCATGTGCATTTTTTAAAGCATCTTCTCTACTTATAATATGATCAGCTACATCTTCTCTTAAGAATGTTGTTTCAATTTCATAAGGAAAAGCAAGCGGTTCAATCCCCTCAGTATCAATAGCTTCAAGAGCCTGAACATGGCTCATAAAAACATTATACTCTTCTAGGAGTGCTGGCATTTCTGCATCACTCACATTAAACATTGTTTTACGTCCTAATTCTTTTAACATTTTCTCTGTATCATTCATACATATTCCTCCTAATACAAGTACGTACTCTTACTGCTTTGCCCTTTATCTTTTACAATAACTGCCTGTAATTGATCTTGTGAATTCACTAAGACGGATATCTGAAAATCATAAGTGAATTTTGTATCTATTGCATCAGCAATAATAGAAGTCAAATACATTAACTCTGTAGATGATTTTATATTTAAATTGGCATTAATAACCATAGATTGAATTTCATTATTCATGTATCGTGCTTCTCCTACAAAACCAACAGCCTCAGTTGCAGCGTTTTTAACAGTTCTTTTAATGGTTTCAAAATCAGCAAATGTTGTTTTATCTAGTTGCTCAGCACGCTCACTTGTAAATAATACATTTTCATGGTTCACTTTATTAATTTCGCCAACGTCTTTTTGACAATAACTTTTTAAAATATAATTTCCATCAACGCTACTCGTTGCAGTGTTAGTCGCTTTATACACTGTAATCAGAATAGGTAAATCTTTAACTTTTTTAAACTCATCTGCTTGTCTAATGACATTATAAAATTTCTGAATACATTCTCTCCCATAACTTTCAATATCATTATTACTCATGGGCTCTGCCAAAACACTATTATCACTATTTCGCGGTTCTATGATTAATGAAAATGAAATTCCTTTGAGTGTATATCCTTTTCCATCTTTAACAAAATAATCCTGTTCCTGAACATTTTGGAGCATAATGGGATCTTTGATACCACCAATTGTTGTCCCTGATGCAGGTTGCAAAGAATAATCACTCTTTCTTTTAACCAGTTCATTTTTCAATGATAATTTCAAATATTGTCCTTCACTCATATAGTGATTTGATGTAGAGAAATAATCAGAAGAGAGAATCTGTAGCCCTCTTCCAATTGTCTTAAAATCACTTGTTGCTCCATAATCAAGATAAAAACCTTCTCTAAGTTCACTGTCACCACTCTCAGTTTTAATAATCTTGTAATATGAATCGTCAAAGGAATCCATCGTTGCAGTATCTGTATTGGTTTGTTCCTGAACAGATTCTTTAGCACGATGACATCCAACCAGTAACGTTAATGCCATACATGCGAGAATTAATTTTTTCATAGATTAACCTCCTTTCTAAATTCTTCCTCAGTTAAGACTGTAACACCTAGTTGATTGGCTTTTTCTAATTTGCTTCCTGCATCACGTCCACAAATTAAGAAATCAGTATTTTTAGAGACACTTCCTGTAACATTAGCTCCAAGCCTTGCTAAATAATCCTTCATCTCTTTACGAGTCATCAATTCAAGTGTTCCAGTAATGCAAACTGTTTGACCATTAAATATACTTTCCTGTAACAAAGTTGTTTCTTTCAAATAGTTCATATTTAATCCTAAAGCCTTTAAATTCATAAGAAGTTCAAGACTGGCTGGGTCATTTCTAAAATGATTAATTGATTGTACAATCGTTTCACCTACATCTTTGATGGATAACAATTTTGCTGTGCTCGCCTCAAGCATTGCATCAATACTTTTAAATTCCTTAGATAAATTATCAGCCATCTTAGCTCCAATCCCTTTGATACCAAGACCAAACAATAATTTTTCCATTGAATTTTCTTTACTTTTTTCAATAGCCGCAACCAAATTATCCATAGATTTCTTTCCAAAACCTTCAATATCCATGATCTCTTGTTCATGTTTATATAAATCATAAATATCTTCAATATTTTTTACAAAGCCTAAATTATAAAATTGCTCAATAATCTTTTCGCCTAATCCTTCAATATTCATTGCATCTCTTGAAGCAAAGTGAATAATACGTTCAATCTTTTTAAAATCACATTGATCGTTTAAACAATAATAAGCAGCTTCATTATCTTTTCTAACCAATCGACTTCCACAATGAGGACAGTATTCAATCATTTTGAATTTCTCTTCACTTCCATCACGACGTTCTTTTAAAGAACGAACAACTTCAGGGATAACATCTCCTGCTTTTCTCACAACAACATAATCACCTATACGAATATCTTTGTTTTTGACATTATCTTCATTATGTAAAGTGGCACGTTGAACTGTACTTCCTGCAACACGAACTGGTTCTAATATAGCATTAGGTGTAATTTGTCCCGTTCTACCAATCGTAAAAATAATATCTTTGAGTTTTGTAACAACTTCCTCTGCAGGAAACTTGTATGCAATTGCCCATTTTGGAACTTTAGCTGTATATCCCAAACGAACTTGTTCTTCAAGATTATTGACCTTTATAACAATTCCATCAATTTCATAAGGCAAAGTATCACGTTTTTCTGTCATCTCTTGGATAAATGCCCAGACATCTTGAATATCAGAAGAAACATGTGTCATAGGATTTGTTTTAAAACCTAATTCTTTAATATAATCTAAAGCTTCTTTATGGGTTGTACACCCCACTTCTGTTGCAGTTGGAACCATATATAGAAAAGCATCTAGCTTTCGCTTAGCAGCTATTGTTGAATCAAGTTGACGAACGCTTCCAGCTGCTGCATTACGAGGATTGGCAAATAATGCCTCTCCTGCTTTCGCTCTTTCTTCATTCAATTCATTAAATGATTTTTTAGGCATAAATATTTCGCCACGCACTTCAAAATCACCATCATAATCAATCGTTAAAGGAATTGACTTGATTGTTTTGACATTATGTGTAATATCTTCTCCAACAGTTCCATCTCCACGTGTAGCTGCATAATCTAGACGTCCATCAGCATAAACAAGTGAGACAGCCAAACCATCTATTTTTAATTCACAAACATATTCAACATTTGGATACGTCTCACGAACTCGTTCATCAAATGCCATCAATTCATCTTCATTAAAGATATTACCAAGTGATAACATCATTCTTTCATGAGTAATCTTTGTAAAACTATCTAAAACCTGTCCTCCAACACGTTGACTTGGAGAATCAGCAGTTAGCCATTCTGGATGTTGATTTTCAATTGCTTGTAGTTCTTGCATTAAGCGATCATACTCCTGATCACTTACTGAAGGATTATCCAAAACATAATACTGATAATTATATTCATTAAGTAATTTTTTAATTTCTATCAATCTTTCAAAAGTCATCTCAGTACACTCCATTTCACTTGCTCATTATAACAAAAATACCTATTGAATAAAACCATAAACATCAAAAAAATATGATTCTCAATATTTCTTTGATTTCTATAGAATATCACAATATTGTTCCCTATTTCTTAAGAAATTATAAATATGAATACACTTCTCAACTTATCTTTTAAAAAATTTGTATTTTTACATAAAAAGATGAAAATAAGTGTAGTTAAACTTATCTTCATCTTGCTCAACTAATTCGATAACTTCTTCAATGCCTTATGATGGGCCATTAATGTTTTGATTCCATAAGGAACAGAGAATGCTATATCTAATGTATTCCCATTAACTTTAACGATAACACCTTTACCAAAAGCTTCATGTTCTACAAAATCTCCCTGTTTCCATTCATCTACCTCATTATCTCCTATCATTTCTTCAACAGTAGGTCCTAAATGTAAATATTCTTTAGGTTTAAACTTCGAAGGATTCCCTGCATGTTCAACCTTATCACTGCCAATTTCATCAATAAATTGAGATGCCATCTTAGGAGAATTTGTAATAAAATTAAAACCTTGGCTATCAGTTAAATAAAGACGTTTTTTAGCACGTGTAAAAGCGACATAAGCCAAACGACGTTCTTCCTCCATGCCATCATCACCACTTTCAGAAACACTTCTAAAACTTGGGAATACATCTTGTGATAATCCAACGACAAAGACATAATTAAATTCTAATCCTTTTGCCATATGTATACTCATTAGTGATACATATTCGTCATCAAAAACATCATCTTGAGAAGTATATAAAGCAATATCCTGTAAATAACTTTCAAATGTTGGTGTATCAGGATGCGTATTCATATAATTTGCAATAGATGCTTTTAATTCCATAAGGTTTTGAATACGATTATCATCTTGATCATTTCTTAACATTTCAAAATAACCAACATCCCCCAATAACTTTTCAAAGACATCTGGCAAAGAGAGACTAGATGCTTTTGCATTCTCAATACATTTCACAAATTCAATCAATTGCTTCTTGGCTTTCCCAGACAAACCTATCTCATCTGAAAAAGTTGTTAAAGCTTCATAATTAGAAATACCATATTCTATTGCAACATTTTGAATTCTTTCTAATGTCTTTGCACCAACGCCACGAGAAGGCACATTGACAATTCTTTCAAAAGAAAGATCATCTTGATTAACCATCAAACGAATATAACTTAAAGCATCTTTGATCTCCTTACGATTGAAGAATTTTAATCCACCAAATATTCTATAATCAATTTGTCTTTGAATTAATTTTTGTTCAAAAGAACGTGATAGGTAGTTCGCACGATAGAGAATCGCAAAATCATGATAGTTAACACCTTCTTCTTTATGAATAATTTCTTCAATGGTATCACATACAAAGTTTGCTTCTGCTTCTTCATCAACCCCTGAATAATGTAAAACCTTAGGTCCATCATCTAATTCAGTGAATAATTCTTTTTCCATTCTATTTTTATTTTTTCTAATAAGATTGTTAGAAATATCTAAAATTGTTTTGGTTGATCGATAATTTTGATCAAGAATAACTGTTTTGGTATCAGGGAAATCTTTATCAAAATTCATAATAAAATGAATATCAGACCCCCTAAATGAATAAATTGTTTGATCTGGATCACCAACCACACATAGTACTGCTTGTCCTGATAAATATTTGATGAGTTTGTAATCAACTTCGCTGACATCCTGGAACTCATCAACATGAATATATTGAAAACGTCTCTGCCATCTTTCTAAAATCTCAGGAAAGTTTTCAAAAAGCTCTACCGTCTTCAGTAAAAGATCATCAAAATCCAACATGAAATGCTCTTCTTTATATTTTTCATAATCATCATAAGCAATCGCCTTTTTTTGTTCACCAATATAGTCTCCCGCAAAAGACATCGCTCTTTCAGGTGAAACACCTGCAATCTTATATGCAGAAATATAATGAATGCAACTTTTCAAGCTAATTGTTTTAGAATCTATTTGACGCTCTTTGAATATTTTCTTTAATAAAGACTTTTGATCCTCTTCATCCATAATAATAAAGTTATTTGGATAATTTAATGCTCTAATATTTTGTCTTAAAATACGTACACATAATGAGTGAATAGTACATAACAGACTTCCCCCAGCATAATCACCTAATAAACCAATAACACGCTCTTTCATTTCATTTGCTGCTTTATTCGTAAATGTAATTGCTAAAATATGACGTGGTTCAATACCAACTTCTTCAATCAAATAAGCAATACGATATGTCAACACTCTTGTCTTTCCACTTCCAGCACCTGCAATTATACGCAAATGTGAATCCAAATATGTAGCTGCTTCTTTCTGTCTAGGGTTTAATAATTCATCTAAATTCATATCATATCACTCCTCATTTTTTCATTATAACAAAGATAAGTGATGAAATCTATCATCACTTATCTAAAGATGAAAAATCCTAAATATTTATGTCAATAAATATGAATTGATTATTTTCTTCATCTCAATTTTTATATCTACAAAATATAAAATTTCATTTATATAAAACAAGCCTATTCTTGACAAGAAATCTTTAATGATGAATTTTAAATGTGTCCCCTGCTTTTTTATAAACAAGAATACATGCAATAATACAATAACAAACACAAAAAACAATACAAATGATTCCAAATGAAAAAATCGGTAATGATAATTTTGTAAATGCAAAACAAATAACATATGTTAACGAAACAATAATTGAATAAACTGGATTTTTCATTTCTGTATATGCATTATAGGGCTGTAAAAGGTAATATAAAATTAAATAATGTGTTGAAAAGAAAACGCTCATAGAAATAAGCGATACAAACGCAATCAGTGCATATGGCAATTGATGAAATCCACCACCTATGATTAAGGCAATCCCATAACCACCACCTAATATAACCGTTGGTAATAGATTAATCTTAATCATCTCTCTTAAGCGAATTTGAAAGAGTTTCAATATATTTTTAGGAATACGATAAAATGTATAAGTCAGCATAGAATGATCACAATTAATAAACATGGCTTGTGTCACACTCTTCGTTGTATTCATTAAATACATAAAAAATACAAAATATGGTAAATAGGTTGTCAGAACTTTATATATATTAACTTTTAAAGATATATCTGCATGAAGCATAACGACAATCAATAAAACAGTTGCAGCCAAAACAATATAAGCCTGACGTTTTGCAGCACGCCATAATATTTTTTTATGTCTTTTCATAAAGAGTTCATTAAAGTATTCAAACCCTGTTTTATGACTCATTATCTGTGTATCCATCGTCATCATCTTACGATAAGAATCATTAACAAGATCTTGGGTATTCATATTGATGAGTGTGCTCACTCCTTTTAATAATTGATAACTAAAAGTATGATAACATGGATATTTAAAGATATAAATCATTCCCCATATACTCAAACATGCACTTGCGATGAATACCCCCATGAGTATACTTATAGGCATAACAATATTTAAAAATATCAATCCATACCCCAATAATAAACATATAATACAAAAAGCAATAACACATGGAGAATTATTATTTTCAGTACGAACTCTATGATTCTTTTTGAAATCATTTAACCGATAAACAGCAACAATAAGTTTTAAACCAACAATAGCAACTGTCAAAACACCAACAAACCAGATGGGATATTGTAACTCTATAGAAAGATAAAAAAGACAGGGAAGTAATCCAGCACAATGTCTTAAGAGTGTATATAAATATTGTGATAAAACAAATTGTCTACCATCCATTTTCATGAGAATCACAGCGTAATATTTATCCTTGGTTGGTTCAAATATACCTGTATTTAAAAAGGCTCCAATGATGCTCAAGAAAAATAATAATTGTAAAAATGATGATGTATTCATATGCCCAAACCATTCTAATGGCAGCATAAACATAAGAGTAAAATAAAGTATTTTTCCTAAAAAGATAGAAACCATTTCCCAAAGCACACTAACAATATTAGCAAACACTTTTAACCCATAATGTTTATATAAGGAATTTGGAAGGAGATGTTTCACAACCGGAATATGTTTCAAAGCATAAATAATGGTATTCACTCGATATGTACCTTTTAAACGATAAGAAATCCTAAATGTCTTAAACATGATCTCCATCCTTTAAAACACGAATAATCTTTTCCTGGAATGCAGCATCATCTAAATCCTCTTGTGTTATCAAAGATAGCTTGCCATTATTTAAAATAACGATTTCATCACACAAATCAACTGCCAATTCCATAATATGTGTTGAAAAAATAAGAATATGATTTTGTTTAATCCCTTTTAAAAGCTTCTTCATTTCATCAGCCACAACAACATCTAAAGATGTTAATGGTTCATCTAATAATAAAATATCTGGTTCAGCAATCAATTGAACTAACATCTGCATTTTATTCTTCATCCCATGAGAAAAATCTTTCAATAAACGATCCCTATCCTCTTCAATAATATTAACAATATCAAAATACTCATCAATACTTTTCAAATGATGAATATCCTTTTGATTAATTTCAATAAAGAATTTCAAAAATTCTCGAGCGGTCAAGAATTCAGGAACAGTTGGAGTCGATAGAACATAACCAATATCACTCATCGTCACTGGTCTTCTTCCTTCATCTTCAATATAAAATCTTCCCCCATCAATTTCAATATCTTGATTTATACAATTAAATAATGTTGTTTTCCCAGCACCATTTCTTCCTAAAAGCCCATATATTTTCCCTTGTTCAAAACGAAAATGAATATCCCTTAAGACCAACTTCCCTTCAAAATGTTTTTGAAGGTGCTCTATCACTAATTCCATAATATTCCTCCTCATGATTTTTAGTATATCATTGATAAACTTTTCTTACAACTTTAAAAAGTTATATTAATAGATAGTTCTTCAAGCAATGACATTATTTCCTTCCAAATGAAACATAACATCAAAATAGAAGAAGAGAAACTATATATTCCTGCCAAAATTAAAAGTGATGCCAGTGCAAAGTTACTTTACAAAATATTTATAATACTATGAGATATTTTCTTTCATTAACTTCATTCATAAAAAACTTCTATGATATGAAGAAATAGATATTGTATTTATTATGAATAAAACAATGATATATCAGTTGTTCTCAAATGATCTATGAGTATTTTTAACACAAATTTTACAAGAAATAGACTTCAACTTTATATCTAGTTGATATACTACAAATACTGGAGGTACATTATGAAAAAAGCAATTATAGATATTGGTTCTAATACTGTAAGATTAGTTATTTATCAACTTATGAACAATCAATACAAACAGATTATCACACAAAAAAAGACGGTAGGATTAGTTCATTATATAGAAGATAATCAACTTATGCCTGACGGATTAAAATGTCTTACTGAAACTTTATGCGAATTCAAGATATTGCTTGAAAATTTAAAGGTTCAAAAATCATATTATTTTGCAACAGAAGCCTTAAGAAGTATTCTCAATCAAAAGGATATTATAAATCATCTATCACAAGAACTTAATATTCAAATAGATATTCTTTCATGTCAAGAAGAAGGTCTCTTTGATTATTATGGAATGAAACAATCCATTGATTTTAAAGCTGGTGTTTTGATTGATATTGGTGGAGGAAGCAGTGAGGTTGTTCACTTTAATCAAAATGGTATTATCCAAAATCAATCTTTTCCACTTGGTTCTTTAAGCCTTTATAAAGAACATGTAAAGGGGATTGTTCCTACAACAAAAGAATTAAATCAAATTCATGATCATGTTAAAAAAGAGTTAAAAGATATAGATGTCTCGCATTATTCAAAACACGCTATTGGAATAGGTGGAACCTTGAGAGCTTGTATACTTGTAGCTCGCACTGTATTAAAGAAAAACAATATACAAGATACATTAACAAAAGAGGAAATAGATTATCTCATAAATCAATTAACTCAAAACTCAAGAAAGACAACTCAAATTATCTTAAGGATAAAACCAGATCGTATACATACGCTTATTCCTGGACTTATTATTTTAAAAGAATTGATCCAGAATTTATCAATCCAAGACTTAACAATAGCTTATACTGGATTAAGAGAGGGATATTTTATTAAAAAAACAGAATAATAAAAAGTATTTCAAACCATAGGACATTTGTCTTGTGGTTTAAAATACTCTCTCACTTTTTGCTTATCTTCATATAATTGTGCAATTAATTCTTCCTTTGAGGCAAATGGCTTTTCTTTACGAATTAAACAATAAAATTCTACAATCATATATTGATGATAAATATCACCATCAAAATCCAAAATATTAACTTCTAAAGATGGTTTATCCAAAGCAGTAAATGTTGGGTTATATCCAATGTTACACATTCCCATATATCCTTGTCCATGAACATACACCTTGACTATATAAACACCATGACATGGTAAAAAATATGATTGATAATCTACATTTGCAGTTGGGAACCCTATTGCATGTCCAATTCTGCGCCCTTTGATAACTTCACCTGATACACAATATTTTCTGCCTAATAATTCATTCATTTCTTCAATATTACCTTGTTCTAAAACATGACGAATACGAGTTGAAGAAATCTTCTCACCTTTATAAAGAACTTCTGGTATCACGCTGACATTAAATTGCTGACAAGCTTGTAAAGTCATAGTATTTCCAGCATTGTATTTTCCAAAACGGAAATCAAACCCACAAACAATATGCTTTACATGAAGGTCAATGAGATATTGATTGATAAAATCTTCAGGACTTAAAGCCGCCACTTCTTTAGTAAATTTTACGATAAATAAATAATCTAATCCCTCTTTCTCTAAAAGTGAAATACGATCATTCATTGATGTTAAATATTTTTCTTCTTTGATTTTTCCTAATACATAAAGTGGGTAATGATCAAAAGTCATCAAAGCTTTTTTATATCCTTTTTGCTCACTCACTCTTTTGACTTCATTCACCAAAGCCATATGTCCAATATGCAAACCATCAAAAAAACCAATAGCACTACAAATAGGTTCCACTATATTCACTTTTTGTCCATCCAAATAAACTATTTCCATCAAAACAACCCTCTTATACTTTTTAAATATCCCTGACCATTAGGTCCATATACAGCCAATACCTTGCCCTGCTTATTCACAATAACAACTTGATGATCAATATCACTTTTAATCATTTTCCCATGAATAACAATATTCTCATCCTCAATAACATATTTATCAAAATGTTCAAATGCATCTTCTATAGATAGCATATGAAAATGCCCTGCTTCAATATCCTCTAAAGTTGAGCAGTCTTCTAAGCGAAAATGTCCAGATTGACTTCTTATTAATTTTGACATATGACCAGGATAACCTAATTTTTTAGCTATATCCACACACAAAGAACGAATATATGTTCCTTTAGAACAACGTACTCTCAAAGTGATTTCATTTTCATCTTGTTGAAGCAATTCGATTTCATGTATGATAATATCTCTTGGTTCAATTTTAACCTCTTCGTGATTACGTGCATATTCATAAAGTTTTTTGCCCTTCACTTTAATAGCCGAATAAATAGGAGGTATTTGCTTTTGATTTCCAACAAAAGATTGTAAAACTTCTACAACATTTTCAACACCATCATATTCCCGACTTTCAATAACAGTGCCACTTGCATCATATGTATCCGTTGCAGTTCCTAAAGAAAGTGTTGTTATGTATTCCTTTTCTTCGCTCATTAAAAACTGCAAAGCTTTTGTTGCTTTGCCAATGCATAAAACCAGCACACCTGTTGCATCTGGATCTAATGTCCCACAATGCCCCACTTTCTTTGTATGTAAAATCCTTCTTATTCTATTCACAACATCATGGCTTGTCATGCCTGAAGGTTTATGTATTAATAATATTCCATTCATTCTATCACCAATTCATAGTATACCATAAAATAAAAACAAATGGGTAAAAATACCCATTTATTTCACAACTCTAAAAATATGATTGATAGCAACATCAAATGTCACTTCTTTGCCAGCTAATTCACTTGAACCATAATTGGCTGGAAACGTCACTTTTATCGTTTTTGATTCACCAGTTTTCATACCTACTAACTGTTCTTCAAAACCTTCAATATAAGTTCCTGATCCTAATTCGAGTAAGGCTCCATTTGCAGTTCCACCTTGAAATGCTGTTCCGTTTAACTTACCAACATAATCAATTTTTACAATATCACTATTTTGACTTGCAGCGTCATCAGCAGGCTGATAAATAGCATGAAGATCAATATCAAATGTCGTTTCTTTTCCAGCCAACTCACTTGAACCATAGTTCGCTGGAAATGTCACTTTAATTGATTTAGAACTGTCTACAGCCATATCAACCAATTGTTCTTCAAAACCATCAATAAAAGTTCCTGATCCTAATTCTAATAAAGCTCCATTTGCAGTTCCACCTTGAAATGCTGTACCATCCAACTTACCAACATAATCAATCTTCACAATATCACCATTTTTTGCTTTTGGTGAATTGGTATTATTCTTTGACGAATTCTCAGATCCACATCCAAATAAAAAACCCAAACATAAAACCAATGTCAATATTTTCTTCATATACTTCTCCTATTTATGATTAATAACATAGTAATTTTTCTTACCACGTCTTATAACAGTTGCTTCTTTCCCAAAAGCATTCTCCTTCTTAATAACAAACTCTACATCTGTCACCTTTTCACCATTAATAAGTACAGAACCACCTGTAACAAACTGACGTGCTTCGCGGTTTGATGATGCAGCACCAACTTGAACCAAAGCATTTAAAATTTTTGTATCCTCTTCCATTTCAATGCTAGGAACACCATTAAAGCATGATTGAACCTGTGCAAGTGTTAATGTTTGAATTTTTCCAGAGAACAACATCTGACTAATTTCTAAGGCTTCTTCATATGCAGCCTCATCGTGGACAAAAGTAATCACTTCTTTAGCTAACGCTTTATGAGCTTCTCTTAAATGAGGTTGCGTTTTATTTTTCTCCTCTAATTCCTCAATCTCTTCTTTTGATAAGAATGTCAAAAACTTTAAGTAATCAATAACTTTTTCATCTTCTGAGTTAATAAAGAACTGATACATTTCATATGGAGATGTCTTTTCTCTATCTAACCAGATTGCATGACCATTGGTTTTCCCAAACTTAGTTCCATCAGACTTTGTTAATAAAGGCATTGTAAAACCATATGCTTCTTTTCCTGATTTTTTTCTGATCAATTCAATTCCAGCAGTAATATTTCCCCACTGATCCTGTCCTGCGACCTGCATATGGCAATCTTTATTTTCATATAACCAATAAAAATCCATAGCCTGCATTATCATATAAGAAAATTCTGTATAAGTAATTCCTAAATCCAATCTTCTTTTGACAATATCTTTATTTAACATGTAATTCACATTAAAATATTTACCATAATCTCTTAGAAAATCAATAAAGTTTAAATCTTTAGACCAATCATAATTATTAACAACTTCAAAACCAAACAAATCTTGTGCCTGCTTTTTCAAACAATCAAAATTATGTTGAACTTGTTCTCTAGTAATCATGGGCCTCTCTGTATCAGGTTTAGGATCTCCAATCAAACCAGTTGCACCACCAACCAGTAAAATAGGATTGTGCCCTGCATCTTTCAATCTTTTACTTATTAAAAAAGATGAAAAATGACCAATGTGTAGACTATCACCAGTAGGATCAGTTCCAATATAAAAAGTCATTCCACCATTATTTAACTTTTCCTCCACTTCTGGAGAACTCACATCCTTAATAAGTCCTCGCCATACCAATTCATCATAAATTTTCATAATATCCTCCTTCAAATAAAAAAGAGAATTCCTCCCAAAGGACGAATTCTCGCGGTACCACCTTTATTTATGCATCAGCATACTCTCTCAATTGATAACGATGTTGCCACCGTCTAAGCTTTGCACTTAGATGCTCCAGAGTGTATTCATTATATTTATTGTCTTGTTTTCACCAACCACAAGTTCTCTATACCAAATCAATATAACTACTTGTCTCTTTCAACGCTTATTCATATAATATGCGATTTTACAAATGAAGTCAATAAAGAAAAGCATTTCATCATGAAAAAGTAAATATTTCTGCTAATTTTTCTTTAGCTTCATCTATTCTATATCGATCGACAATCATAACAACCTGATCACCAACATAGAACTGTGTATCACCATGAGGAATGATTTCATTTTTCCCACGCATTATAGAAACCAACAAACATCTTGGAGGTAATGTCAACGAAGCAACTGTTTGATTGACAGCTATACTTCCCAAACTCACTACAAATGAAACAAGTTCCTTATTTTCAATAGATTGAACAGAATTTTTATTTTTTGTCAAACGATGTAACAAACTTTCATATATAGGTTCGTTTCCAAGACTGTTCGCTACAATATAAGCAATAAATGATACAATAGCAATTGGTAGCAGGAGCTTTAAAGTTCCACACATTTCAGCAATCAAAACAATACCAGTAATTGGTGCTCTTACAATTCCAGCAAAAAAACCTGCCATTGCAAAAATAACAAAATTAACAAAATAGACATCTGCAATTCCAAATATCATAGCTATTTGACCAAATATAGCCCCAATAAGACTTCCCAGTATTAATAAAGGAAAGAATATTCCTCCTGGAGCACCAGAACCAAAACTCAAAAGAGAAAATACAAACTTAACAATTAACAAAACAACCAGAGTACTTAAAACCAATTGTTCACTATTGAGATAGTTAACCAAAACATGTCCACCACCAATAACTTGTGGCAGCCATAACCCCAATACTCCAGAAACGAATAAAGGAATAATTATTTTCTGATATGATTTTAAAACAGGAATACGATCATATAACTTTAATGATGCTATTGTCATTTTATTATAAAATACTCCTAGTAATCCAGTGACAACTCCTAGAACCAGTAACCATGCATATTGATTAAGAGGCAAGGATATTTCTAAAGTAAAATGCAGTGATGGTGATAATCCAAAAATTTGACGGCTTAGAAAATCACCTGTTAATGAAGCACACATAACTGAAACAAGTGCACTTGTTGAAAAATTTTTATGAACCTCTTCTAAAGCAAACATAATTCCAGCAAGTGGTGCATTAAATGCTGCAGATAATCCTGCAGCAGCGCCACAAGTTAACAAAAAACGTTCTTCTGTTTTGATCCGTTTAAAGAATTTTGAAACTGCCTTCCCAATCATAGCACCTAATTGAATACTAGGGCCTTCACGGCCTAATGAAAGACCACCAACAATACACAATGTCCCTGCAATTATTTTTGCAAATAAGACCTTATACCAGCATTGATCAATCTGTCCCTGGACTTCAGCTTCAACTTGCGGAATACCAGATCCTGAAATGTATGGCTCATACTTTAAAAACGCCGCAATAACAAGCCCTAAAATCACCAATCCCATAAACCACAGTATAGTTAATATAAAATTTCCTTTAACAAATGAAACAATTGTAAAATAGATATCTTCAGCATTGGTTAATAATAAGCGATAAATAATTGCGATTAAGCCCGCTAATGCTCCAACAATTAACCCTTCAAAAAACAAACGACGACTCAGATGACCCCTCTCTTTTAACATATGCAGAGTCTCAGAATTACTTCTTTCCACTTTTTCCCCTTCTCTCGCAAAAAAACTTCTAATTCAATAGAAGTTTTTATTTTGTTGTTCCTCTTGGCATCATTAAATGTTGCACTGGAACCTCTTTTGTATCAATTTCTTCTTCATTTAAAATTTTTGTTAATAAACGAACTGCTAAAGCTCCCATATCATAGACAGGCACATGAATAGAAGTTAAGGCTGGTCGACAAATTAAAGCATAACTTGTATTCATCATTCCAATGACTTCCATATCTTCAGGAATTTGAATACCATTATCAATGGCAGCATTGACAACTGCAACAGCTTCTTTATCATATCCAGTGAAGACAACATCATGTTTATGAGTTTTAAAATATTCTAAGAATTGCGGATAACTTTTTTCATAATGCGTAGATGTATGAATAATTTGTTTATCAGTATCAAAAGTTAGATTGTGTTCTTGGTAAGCTTGAACAATACCAGAAATCATATCATCAGTTTTAATCAGATTTTGTTTTGGGCTAACAAAAGCAATATCACTTTGACCTCTATTTAAATATTCATTGACGATATCATAAGCAATTTTTTTAGAATCCACAAAGATAGATCCCATATATTGACTTGATACACAAGCTCCAATGACAACTGATGGAATTTTATATTTGTTTACCAATTCAATTTCCTGCTCAATTTCCTCATTATTAAATAGGATAACTCCATCAGCTCGTGATTTTACAACCTTTTCAATCACTGTTTCAATGGGATTACCATCTCCAATTTCATCAGTTGTATAAATACTTACATTGTAATCTAAGCGACGGCTTGTATCTCCTATACCACCAATCATATCTTTAACATGTGCAAATAATGACTGTGGAAAAACAATCGCAATTGTTGTTGTTTTACTTGTTGCAAGACCTCTTGCAATTTGATTTGGTTTGAAATCTAAACGTTGAATAGCGTCCATAACGCGATCACGTGTACCTGGTTTCACAACATTAGAACCATTAATTACACGTGAAACTGTTGCCAGAGAGACACCAGCCTCTCTAGCAACATCGTAAATTGTTACATTCTTTCCCATGTTTAATCTTTGATTTCTTCAATCATTTCTTCTAATTTATCTTCAACATCATCGATTTCGTTTTCTAACTTTTCTAAATCTTCATCACTTAAAGTTGCATCTAAAACCTTTGTTTTCACTTCATCAATTTTAGAATTCACTTTATCACTTAAATCATATACACTTTCTTTAACCTGCATATATTGATCAGTCTCTTTCACTCTGTTAGCAAATTCTTCTAATTTTGTTTCCAAATCAGATAATTTTTCCTTTGTTGTTTCTTTAAATACATCCAAATCAAATTCATCAACAGATTTTTTAACTGTTTCAATTGTTTGCCCAAGCATTGCTTCAACATCTTCTTTAGTCATATTTTTCAATTGATCATATGCCTTTAAAGATTCTCTCTTAATATCTTCTCTTAATTCACTACCTTTTTTTGGTGCTAATAATAATCCAGCAGCAGCACCAATTCCTAAACCTAAAATAAACTTACCAATTTTCATCTTTTCTTCACCTTTCTTATTATTTTTTTCTTCTAAACATAGAAGTTAATAACCCTAATCCAGAAAGCAATGTTGCCTTCAAACCACCTTTTGAAAAGAAGCCACTAAACAATTCAACAGGCGCATTCAACATCTCCATTTTATTATTGATATCATCTAAAATATGATTCACTTTTGTTAATGTTGTTTCTACCATTGTCATTAAAACAGTTGCTTCCTTCACAGCACCA
The DNA here is from genome assembly GCF_984815275.1 of Coprobacillus sp. Lineage (NCBI taxonomy): Bacteria > Bacillati > Bacillota > Erysipelotrichia > Erysipelotrichales > Coprobacillaceae > Coprobacillus > Coprobacillus sp. The sequence continues at coordinate 76,521 of NZ_CFJNYH010000005.1, read as the reverse complement.
GACATCCTAATTAACAAGAGTCCTAAACTTATTAAAGCAAAAGCCCCAGACAAGATCAAAATACACATAGATACTAATTGTGCGTTTTCCATAAATTCTCCTTTCTTTGACTTTAGTATATTATACCATAAATTTCCATTATGAGGAAGTCATTGCTAATGTGTTGATTTATAATCAATCAGCATATCTTCAAACTTATAAATATCCTTGCTACTCATAAACAAGAAAACCACATCATCATGTTCTGCCAATAATTTGACAGCATCTTCATCTTCATGAATCACAATTGCACGTGGAAGATATTGACCAATCTCATGAATATCGATATCTATTCCAGCTTCTTTTTTAGCATTCTCTGGAAAATGTACGAGGAATGGATAATCCGCTAAATTCATTGACTCAGCAAATTCTTTTGCAAATCGCAGCCCTCTAGAAAAACGATCAGGTTGGAAAATAGCAACAATTTCTTTACCAGGATATCGAGAACGCGTTGCCTCAATGACATATTTGATTGCTGTTGGATGATGTGCATAATCATCCACATATACATTATTCCCAACTTCCTGAACTGTATAACGGCGTTTCACTCCATCAAATGTAGATAAACGTTTTTGGATGTAATCAGCATCCATATTTTCTAAATATCCTAATGTAATGACTGCTAAAGAATCATACAACATATGCATTCCATAGAAAGGAAGTGCAAAATGACCAAATAAATCGCCATGAATATAAACATCAAAATACAATCCATGATTATTATTAATAATATTTTTAGCAATCACATCATTTTTATCACTTATTCCAAATTTTAAAACTCTTTTAGTATAATTCAAGTGTGGCAAATGCGGGTCATCACCCCAGACAACAACCGTATCTTTCACTTGATTAGCAAATTGCTCAAATGACTGAACATATTGCTCGATTGATTGAAAATAATCAACATGATCCATTTCGATATTGTTAATTACTGCATATGTTGGCTGATAATGTAGAAAATGATCTTGATATTCGCAAGTTTCTGCAATAAAATAATGACTATCTTTCACCGCATGACCAGTTCCATCACCAATCAAAACTGAAGTCTTATTATAGTCTTTAAAGAGATGGTAAGCCATCCCAGTCGTTGTTGTTTTACCATGTGTTCCAGCAATTCCAATTGAAACATATTTATCTAATAATTGAGCTAAAAAATCATAATAGGTATGTGTTTTTACATTTGGATTTGCTAGTGCTTCTTTGACTTCTTCATTTGATTCATCAAAGGCATTTCCAATAATGACATCATACCCATCTTTAATATTATTTTTGTTAAAAGAATAAATAGGAATATCTCTTTTTTTCAATTCATCCTCTATAAATATATATTTATCAATATCACTTCCAGCAACTTTATGACCCAAATCGTATAGTATTGTTGCTAAAGAAGCCATACCTGAACCTTTAATTCCAATAAAATAATACATTCCTTATCACCTCTCAACTATTCTAGCACAATTTAAGTAAAAAGTATCATTTCTCATTATATTTTTTATAATTTTTTTTAAATTTCACATACTAATAATGTCAATAGAAATAAAGGAGAAACGAATATGAGTCACAAGAAAGCAAAAAACAAACAAAAGCAAAATCAAAACAAAGGGTATAACCAAAATCAACAAGCAAATGATAGTTTTGAAATGCAAGACAACTTCAAATTTGAAGATAACTCAAATGCAAGAGCATAAACACGGGCAACCGTGTTTTTGTTTATATTCTTATTATAGTTCTCCCAACTGACATTTAATCATAAAAATAACAAAACTGTTATGAATAAAGATATCATTCTTTTATACATAACAGTTTTTTAGACATTTAACCAATAATTAGCAAATCTTTAGAATATGAATTCAAAACTTCACAACCATCTTCAGTCACCAAAACAAGATCTTCAATTCGCACTCCAAAATCTCCTTGAATATAGATACCTGGTTCGATTGAGAAAATCATACCTGCTTCAACAGGCATATCAAAAACAGCTGAAACATCACCATATTCATGAACATCTCTTCCAATAAAATGACCTAAACGATGATTAAAATTCTTACCATAACCAGCCTCTGTAATAATATCTCTAGCAACTTTGTCAATATCACACAATCTGACACCTGGTTTAATTATAGCTTCAGCAGCTTCATTAGCTTGGCGTACAAGATTATAAACTTTCCTTTGTTCATCAGAAACTTCTTTATAGAAAACAGTTCTTGTCATATCACTACAATACCCATGATATTGTCCACCCATGTCAATAACAATACTATCTCCAGGTTTTAGCAAAGAATTATCACCTTCATGGTGTCCATCAGCTCCATTGGCACCATATGCAACAATTGGTGCAAAGGAATTTCCTGAGCATCCTAACTTTTGAAAAATGCCTTCAACTTCTTGAGAGACTTCTTTTTCAGTTAAATTCCCTTTAGCACAAAGTTGGATAACTTGATCAATAGCCAAATCATTGAAACGACTTGATTCACGCATCAAGGCTTTTTCCTCTTCCTCTTTAATCATTCTCACATAATCAACACAAATAGATCCTAATTCAAAGCAGCATTCATCATTCGCCAACTCCATAACACGCATTAAAAATCTTGCTTCCCAATTTTTATCAACACCTACAACATTTGCATCTTTCAAATACTGTGCAACCAATGCTGGCCCATCTTGAGTATCATCATACCAGATAATATTCATTTCTAATTCTTGATCTAAATAGAAAAGATTATTTAAGAAAATGACATGATTACCTTCTATTGACAACAATAAAACAAACATTCTTTCACCTGGATGATTACTGTATCCAATTAAATAATCAATTGAACTAGGATCACTTATAATCAAATGATCTATTCCTCTTGTTTGCATTTCTTCTAAAACTTTATTTACTCTCTGTTGATTCATTCTTATTGACTCCTATTCCTAATTCATCTAACTGAGCCTTAGCAACTGGTGTAGGTGCTTTTGACATTGGACAAGTTGCACTGGTGTTCTTAGGAAATGCTATTACATCTCTAAGTGAATCACATCCACAAAGCAACATTGCGACTCTATCTAAGCCTAAAGCAAATCCACCATGTGGAGGTGTCCCATATTGTAATCCTTCAACAAACCACCCAAATTGAGAATCAATTTGTTCTTGTGTAAATCCTAAAGCTTTAAAAGCTCTTTCCTGAAGATTTTGTTCATAAATTCTCTGTGAACCACCACCCAATTCAAAACCATTGAGAACAATATCATAAGCATCTGCCAAACAGTTTTCTGGATCAGTTTCTAGTTTATCAATATCTTCATCTTTCGGTCTTGTAAATGGATGATGTTTGGCATAATATCTTTGTGTCTCATCATCATATTCAAACATTGGAAAATCTACAACCCATAAGAAATCAAATGTTGAAGGATCATATAATTTTAATTCTTTTCCTAAATAATTACGAATAGCTGCCAATGAATCACAAACCACTTCATATTTTGGGTCTCCTACAAATAATAACAAATCATTTTCTTTTGCATTCATAGCCGTTAATAATGTATTCATTTGTTCTTCTGTAAAGAATTTAGCAATTGGTCCTTGCACACCAGCTTCACTTACTTTTAACCAAGCCAATCCTTTCGCCTTATATGTTTTGGCAATTTCAGTCAAGTTATCAATCTTCTTACGTGAAAATTCTTGAGCCTGTGCAACGACATTTATACCTTTAACATGGCCATGTGCTTCTAATGCATTTTTAAAAACTGCAAAGTCAACATCTGCTACAATGTGATTTAAGTTTACCAATTCTAAACCAAAACGTGTATCAGGTTTATCAATGCCATACTTTTCCATTGCTTCATGCCAAGTTAATCTTCTCAGTGGTAATTCAATATCAATGCCTTTGACATCATGCATGACTTTTGCAATCATACCTTCACCAATTTCTAAAATACGATCAGTAGATAAAAAACTCATTTCAACATCTACTTGCGTAAATTCAATTTGACGATCAGCACGTAAATCTTCATCTCTAAAACAACGAGCAATTTGATAATACTTTTCAAAGCCCGAAACCATTAATAACTGCTTAAATAATTGCGGTGACTGTGGCAAAGCATAAAACTCACCTTTATGAACACGTGATGGTACCAAGAAATCTCTCGCCCCTTCAGGCGTTGATCTATTTAAGTATGGTGTTTCAATATCAATAAAATCCAAGTTATCCAAATATTCTCTGATACTGCGTGTAATCTTATGTCTTGTCATAAGATTTTCTTGCATCATTGGTCTTCTTAAATCTAAATAACGATATTGCATTCTTGTTTCTTCTAAAGCATCAGTTTCATCTGCTACAATCATTGGTGTAAGCTTAGCAGTATTGATAATCTGAAAGTCTTTTGCTTGAACTTCAATATCTCCTGTTGCCATTTTTGGATTCTTTGAAGATCTTTCAATAACACTACCCTTGACTTGTAAAATATATTCATTTTTAACTTCTTTTAATCTTTCCTCAAAAGATTCATCAAAAATGATTTGAGTCACTCCATAACGATCTCTTAAATCAATAAAAACCAAAGCCCCTAAATTTCTTTTCTTAGCAACCCAACCAATTAACTCAACATTATCTCCAACATGAGACATTCTTAATTGACCATTATTATGTGTTCTATTCATGATCATGTCCTCCCTCATAATGTGCTTCAATAAACGCAACAATATTTTCTAAAAGCACTTCATTTTGTTCCTTAGAATGATTGCATTTCATATTCACAACTTCTTTTTTCACTTCTTCTTCACCTATAATCATAGAAAAATGTGCATGGAATCGATCTGCTGACTTAAATTGTCCTTTTAACCCTCTATCACATTGATCCATATCACATGTGAATCCATTGGCACGTAGCATTGTAACAATTTGCATTGCTAGATCTTTTGCTTCATTTCCAAGTGGCATAACATAAACATCTAAGCCATCTTCTTCAGCATCTACATCACTATTAGCAATTAACAACCTTTCCATTCCAAATGCAAAACCAACACCAGGTACGTCAGGACCGCCAAGTTCACTGATAAGAGTATTATATCTTCCTCCACCACCGACAGTGGCTCCAGCTCCTAATTTTGGATCATCAGAAATAACTTCGAATACAGTATGTGAATAGTAGTCTAGACCACGAACAAGATTTGTATCAATAACATATTCGATTTCTAAATCATCAAGTAATTCACAGACTTTATCAAAATGAGCTTTCGCATTCTCACTTAAATAATCTATTGTATGTGGTGCATCATTCATAAAAGGATGCTCTCTATCGACTTTACAATCTAAGATACGTAAAGGGTTCTTTTCATATCTTTGCTGGCAATCATAACATAAATCTTTAATAACAGGTTCAAAATGTTTTTTCAAGGCCTCACGATAAGCATCTCTTGACTCTTCATCACCTAATGAATTGATATGTAAAGTAATATCTTGAAGTCCTAAAGCCTCCACAACAGTCACTGCAAGCACCATGGCTTCAACATCTACATATGGTGATTCCAACCCAATCATTTCAACTCCGAATTGATGGAATTGTCTTTGCCTTCCACTTTGTGGTCTTTCATACCTAAACATTGGTCCCATATAGTAATACTTTTGTAATTTTTCAGGTAATGCATAAAGTTTATTTTCTACATAACTTCTTGCAATCCCAGCTGTTCCTTCAGGCCTTAAGGTCATTGAACGCCCCTTTTTATCTTCAAAGGTATACATCTCTTTTGTCACAACATCAGTTGTATCACCAACTGCTCTTGTAAACAATTCTGTATGTTCAAAGATTGGTGTTCTCATTTCCTTTACATTATAATTCGCACAAATTGTTCTTAATAATTGTTCTAATTGTTGCCATTGACCTGAGTTATCAGATAAAATATCAACCGTTCCTCTTGGTGCACTGTATGCCATTTTCTTTTCCTCCTTTAAAATAAATAAAAACGTCCTTATCTAAGGACGTTTATTCACGCGGTACCACCTTAGTTCATACAACCTGTATGCCCTCTTGTCTTAACGCGACAGACGGTTATTTTCATAACTTCCTCCAAAGTGTCCCATAGTTTCCTCTCATTGTTTTCACCAACCACAATGTCTCTAAAAGATTTCACTATTTAATCTTCTTCATTGGAACTTATATGAATTATAATGTATTATTAACAAAAAATCAACTGTAATTCATGATAATTCGATTTTTTACACAAATAATAAAACACCTTTTCAGGTGTTATGTATCTTTTCTTAAGAATTTTCTTTGATAATTTTTGCAATATGTTCTTTCGCAGCCAAAACATCATCATTTTCAACAACGTATTTATATTCATCTTTTGTTGCGATTTCTTTACTCGCTTTATCTAAACGTTCTCTCACAACATCTTCTGCCTCAGTACGTCTACCTCTAATACGACGTTCCAATTCTTCAAATGATGGCGGTACCAAGAATATTGTTAAAGCATCTGGACATCTTGCCATAACTTGCAATGCACCTTGTACTTCAATTTCCAAAACTACATTTTTTCCCTCATCCAATAATTTTTCTACATAGAACTTTGGTGTTCCATAATAATTTCCAACAAATTGTGCATACTCTAACAGTTCATTATTTTCAATTCTTTGTTTAAATTCTTCCTCACTCACAAAGAAATAATCAACACCATCTGTTTCAGCAGGTCTCGGTTTTCTTGTTGTCATAGAGATAGAATATGCCAAATTTAAACTTTCATCTTTGAATAACTCTTGACGAACTGTCCCTTTTCCTACCCCACTAGGTCCACTCAGTATAATTAACAACCCTTTTTTCACTACATCCACCATCCTTATGAAACAATGTTACATGAATACAACTTTCATGTCAATTCTTTTTCAAATATGTTATACTAAATAACGGTGATAAATATGGCTTATGATGGAATTATGATGTCTCGCGTTGTTGAAAATCTACAATCACAACTAGAAAGAGGCAGAATCAACAAAATATATCAGATATCTCAATATGAATTATTGTTTCATATGCGTTCTCAATCTTCAAATATGAAACTATTGATGTCCATACATCCCATGTATGCAAGATTACAACTGACATCATTATCTTTTCCGACTCCACCATCTCCTAATGCTTTTACAATGTTATTAAGGAAGCATTTAGAAGGTGCATATTTAGAGTCTGTGAAACAAATTCAGCTTGATCGTATCGTTGATATGACTTTTATTGGAACAAATGAATTAAAAGATACAGTGAAATATCATATTTATATTGAAATTATGGGTAAACATTCTAATGTTGTTATTGCTCATGATAACAATAAAATTATTGATTGTTTAAAACGTGTTTCTCCTTCAATGAATTCTCAAAGAATTCTTCAGCCTGGAGCAACTTATCAGTTTCCTCCTATGCTAGATAAAAAAAATCCTTTGACAAGCAGTTATGAAAAGACTGATAATTTCACAAGAACTTATCAAGGCTTTTCTCCAGAACTTTCAAGGGAAGTGCTTTATCGTATTGATCAAGGAGAATCGTTTCAAGATATTATGAAGATGCTAAAAGAATCAAACACACTTTTTATTCATAAATTAATGGATAAAGAATATTTTCATATGATTCCTTTATTACATTTACAATGTCCTTATTATGAATACCCATTATTTGATGGTCTTGATAAACATTATGATTTTATTGATCAAAAAGATCGTATCAAACAACAAACTTCAGATTTAGCAAAATATATTCAAAATGAATATCAAAAGAATCTATCTAAACTTCATAAATTAGAAAAAACCTTGTTTGATTCTCAAAACAGTGATGAATATCGCATTAAGGGTGATTTATTGTTTGCGAATCTTCATCTTATCCAAAGAGGACAAAAAGAAATTACTGTTGATAATTACTATGATGATACAAAAATGACAATAACTCTAGATGAGAGATATGATGGAAAAACGAATGCCAATAGATATTATGCAAAATATCAAAAAGCAAAGAATTCTTTACATCATTTAAATGAACAAATTCATTTAACAAAAGAAGAAATTGATTATTTTGATTCATTGATGACCTTGATGGAAAATGCATCCTATTATGATGCATTAGAAATCAAAGAAGAATTAGAAAATCTTGGATATTTAAAAAAGAAGAAAACAAAACAAGTTTATCGAAAGAAAAATAAGCTTCATATAGAAACTTATTTAACAAAAGAAAATATAACAATATATGTAGGTAAGAATAACCTTCAAAATGATTATCTTACCTTTAAAATGGCTTCAAGAAACGATATGTGGTTTCATGTCAAAGACATGCCTGGAAGCCATGTTGTTGTGCATAGTGAAGAACTGAATGAATATACAATAAGACTGGCAAGCAAGATCGCTGCTTACTTTTCGAAAGGTAAACACAGTTCTTCTGTACCAGTCAATTATACACAGATTAAAACCTTGAAGAAACCGCAGGGAGCAAAACCGGGTCAAGTGATATTAAATCATTATTCAACCATTTATATTGATCCCGACGATTCATTTCTTAATGAGATTAATAAGATTGATTAGATGATTCATTCACAAATGTTTGTTCATATTGAGGATAAAATACTGGGTAATACTGGCAGCGGTTAACGCGGCGGCATTCAATTGGACAAATAACTGGTTGAGGAACACAAGTGACTTGATTTGTAACGCAGACTCTTTTTGGAGCAACTAATGGTTGAGGTCTTGGACAACCGTTGATTGAACATCCACAGTTGTTCATACCCATACCACATCCATTCATTGCATTCATGTTCATACCACAACCACAAGTATTCATGTTCATATTGCAGCCACAGTTAGGTTTAGATGTGTTTTGACATCCACAACCTTGACCAGCAGTATTTCCACATCCACATGGACGAGTATTCATTCCTTGGCAACCACAAGATTGATTATACATATTCTTTCCCTCCTTCAACATATAGTATGATGAAGTTAAAATTGTGTAAGGGCAAATGAAAGGAGTTTTTATGAAATTAATACCATGGGAATGCTTTGATGAAATTGAAGCATATACAACTTGTGCCTATGATGACTTTCATAACATCATGGATATGAGTTTTCATAACGAAAACAATCAAAAAGTTTTAAAAAACAGAGAAACCTTAGCAAAACAATTACATACTGATTTAAATCATATGGTTGCAACATTTCAGCAACATACAACGAACTTTAAAGAAGTGACATATCTTGATGGTGGTAAAGGCATGTATACACGTGATGATGCTTTTATAGGTTATGATGCTATGTATACCAGAGATAAACATCTATGGCTATGGACATTCCATGCTGATTGTTGTCCTGTTTTGCTGTATTGTCGAGATCAGGGAATTGTTGCTGCTATCCATTCAGGCTGGAAAGGAACTGTTGGGGAAATTGTCAAAAAGGTCACCCAGCATCTCATTCAAGAAGAAAAATGTTTACCTAAACATATTTACGCTTATATTGGACCTTCTATTAATCAAGAGAATTTTGAAGCCAAAGATGATATTATTGATTTGGTTAAACAGATGTCTTTTGATACATCATCATTCTATATAAAAAAAGAAGATGGTGCCTATCTTCTCAACAGCAAAGGACTGATTAAACAACAATTATTGAATTTAGGTGTTAAAGAAGAACACATAACAGTTTCTCCTTATTGTACAATAAAAGATGAAGACCTTTTCTTCTCCTATCGTAGAGATAAAAGTCCTCACCGCAATATTACACTTATTCAACGCAAGTAATCTTTTCAAGATTACTTTTTTTTATCTCATTCATTGATTGAGGAATCCGTTCAATCAATACCGAAGGAATAACAGTATAATGTTTCTCAGCAATTCTATCACCTGCATAACCATGGATATAAACACCTAGTACAGCAGCATTCAAAGCTGCATAGCCTTGACCTAACAGACTAGTAATCATACCCGCTAAGACATCTCCCATACCCCCTGTTGCCATGGCCTTATTACCAGCAAAAACACGATAAGCTTCTTGCCCATCAGTAACAATTGTATACGGTCCTTTTAAGACAAGAACAACTTGATGTTTTCTAGCAAATTCTTTAGCAACAAACAACATATCATCATTATTATCCACATCACACAAACGCTTAAACTCACCCATATGTGGCGTTAAAATAATATCTCGCTCCTGATTCTTTAATAAATCTAAATTCGATGAAAGAATCGTCAAAGCATCTGCATCGATGACCAGCGGCTGATGAGAAAGCGAAAAAACATCAATAACATAACGATAACTGTCAATACTAAGTCCTAACCCACAGCCTATTAAAATAGCATTATATTTTTCAAAATCTTCTTTTCTTAAAACAGGTGCTCTTAATTGTGTTGTGACTTCTGGACAATAAACAGTTAAAGAATCCATCACTTCCTGTGTTGTCATAACCGTAGTCACACCACTTCCTGTATAGACAGCACTTTTTGCACTTAACAAAGAAGCTCCCTTATAATCCTGACAACCAGCAATCAAAATAACTCGTCCATAATCACCTTTATGGCCATCAAAGCGACGACTCTTGAGCATTGGCGCAACAACCTTATCATCAGCCAATAGATACAATCCTGCTTCTTCAAAAACATCATTGACATCCAATATTTCTAAAATGACTTCTCCAGTAAAAGAAATACTATCAGGATTTAAAAAGCCATTCTTCATAGCACTTAAAGTAATTGTTTGAGTTGCACAGACGACACTTTGATAAGGTGTGCCCGTATTACAATCTAATCCAGTTGGAATATCAATCGCTATAATGTTTTGATCATACAGTTGATTAATTTCTTCTATAACACTTTGATATAAACCTCTAGGAGAACTATTAAGTCCAAATCCAAACATTGCATCAACAATAATATCACTATGACTTATTTCGTCCATGACTTCATCTAAAATATCATCATTAAGCAAAACAACATGAATACCATATTCATAACACAAATCCAAATAATATCGATTGGCTTGGGATAAGTGATTTTGATCCTCAAAAATATAGACATCCACTTTTTTCCCTAGATTATTTAATTTAATAGCGAGAGACAATCCATCAGCACCATTATTTCCTGGACCACACAACAAACTAAAATATTCCCCATTCATATGTTTTAACAAACATTGACTCGCTTTATCAACCAATTCTAAAATTGTATACCCATTATCCAACAAGCATTGATCATATTTTTTCATCAGACTTTGACTGCCAATATACATAGATATCACCTTCTTAATTTCCATTATAACAGAAAAAAGGATAGAAATAAATTCTATCCTTATGAGTTGACTATTTTCTTCCACCGCTAGCCCAATGTCTAGACCAATAAGAACTATTTAAACTATCTGTTCTTACACCAGTTGAAGATGTTCCAGCATGAACGAAACGTCCTCCACCGATATAAATACCGACATGGCTAATTCCGCTACCACCAGTTGTTCCACGGAAGAACACTAGATCTCCAGCTTTTAAATCAGATTTAGACACTCTCTTTGTTGCACTGTATTGAGCACCAGAAGTTCTTGGAAGTGAAATTCCATTCTTCTTATAAGCCCATTGAGTTAACCCAGAGCAGTCAAATGCATTTGGTCCACTTCCACCAGTGACATATCTACTTCCCACACGGCTAAGTGCAGTTGCAGCAGCTCCAGCATTACTTGGAATTGGATTTTCTACTTTGACACTTAATGTCTTAGTTGCAGTATTACCAGCAGCATCAGTGACGGTATATTTAACTGAATACTTACCAGCTCTATCTGTATTCACAGATCCGCTAATTTTTACCTTTGAAGTCATATTTCCATCTTTGTTATCAATAGCACTTCTCAAATATTTCTTCGCATTGAAGCTCTTACCTTTTGTCACTGTTACAGAAGACTTAGATAAACTAATATTTGGAGCACTAATATCTTTAACATCAACTTTTAATTTTCCTTCAGACTTATTTCCTGCTGAATCGATTGCTGTGATATTTAATGTCGTAGAACCGATTTCTTTTGTCTTCACAGTTCCATCCACTTTTACAGAAGTCACCTTCTTATCAAAGTTATCAGTTATATTGATATAATCAGTATAATCAAATTGAGAACCGTAATTTACTGTAACTGATTCACCTTTCTTGTATTCAATAGTAGGTGCTGTTGTATCAGAAACATAGAATTCATATGTTTGACTTGTTGTATTACCAGCATTGTCAGACACGCTAAGCTTGATAGTTTGTGAACCTAATTTAGAAGCATCAAGTTTTTGACTTGCCTCAATAAATGGTGTGACATCTCCATCAACATTATCAGTTGCATTGACATATTTTGTAATGTCATTACTTCCATTAACTTCAACATCAATAACATACCCATTACTCTTACCGACTGGCTTCAATTCAGGAGCTGATTTATCAACAACCTCAACTTGAACAGTCTTTGTAGTTGCATTAGAGAATAAGTCAGTAGCTGTTACTTCTACATTATATATACCCAATTGATAAGGATCATATGACTTATCATCGATATTAACTTCTAAATTATCTAGGGTCTCACGATTATCAGAAATAGCAAACATACTTTTATCAAGTTTTGTTCCATAAAGAACCTCTACTTTATTAGAATTAATAACAGGAGCTTCTTTATCAACAGCAGCATAACCAACCAATCCAAATGTTGAAACACACAACAAAGGAATAAACATGGCTTTACGCTTAAGCACTTGTTCTTGCAAATTTTCTAACAAATTCGTCTTAATATTACTTTCCATTCGTTTCCTCCTTTCAATAATATACCCACTTAGAATTATAAAACAACGTTCACAAAAAGTCCACAACTTTCTTAAGAAATTCTTAAGAAATTCAAATTATATCGATTAAATCAATACAATTTAACTTAATTTATTTTATAATTTTTTAGGAATTTACACTTTTTTATCTAAAAATGCTCTTTTTCAAACATATTATAGACAATTTTTGCCTTATTTAGACATGATTTATTAGGACACTTCATATAGATAACTAAAAGGAGAATTTTATGATCATCTATTTTTCACTTTATTGTTTATTAGGTTATTTTATGGAATCAATATATGTTTCATTATTTCAGAGACATTGGATTTCATCTGGACTTTTAAAAGGTCCTTTTATTCCACTGTATGGCGTTGGTGCATGCCTACTGATATATTTTGCTCCTTATTTGAAATCATCCATTTACTTAACTATTTTTGTTGGTGGTTTCATGATGACAATACTTGAATATTTAGCAAGTTTATTTATTGAAAAGGTTTTTGAAACAAAATGCTGGGATTATTCTCATCATCGTTTTCATATCCAAGGAAGAGTTTGTCTGATTTATTTTATAATGTGGTGTTGTTTAAGCTATCTTTTTATTTTCTATATACATCCATTCTTTATTTCACTTCATTTTATTAATGATACTATGAACATAATAGCCTTAATTTATATGGCTTTTATTCTCAAAGCACTCATTGACCGTTTGCAATTTCACAAACTCAATAATGGATTAGATATTCATTAAAAAGTTTATTTAACAAAAGAGCTATCAATTCATTCAAATTTGATATCTCTTTTTATTTTATACAAAAAACCCAATCCTTATAGAATTGAGTTCGTTTATCCCAAATATGCTTCTCTCACCTTAGGATTATTAGCAACCTCTTTGGCATCCCCTGAAATTGTAATATTCCCTGTCTCAAGCACGTATGCTCGATTTGCAATAGATAAAGCCTTATTCGCATTTTGTTCCACCAGAAGGACTGTAACCCCATCCTCCTTATTAATCTCTTGAATAATCTTAAAAATTTCATTAACAAGAATAGGTGACAACCCCATTGAGGGTTCATCCAACAATAAAAGTTTAGGTTTAGACATCAAAGCCCTTCCCATTGCCAGCATTTGTTGTTCTCCACCAGAAAGAGTGCCTGCCAATTGTCCTTTACGTTCTTTTAAACGCGGAAACCTCTGATATACTTTATCCAAATCCTCCTGAATTTTATTATCCGTTCTTAAATATGCACCCATCTCTAAATTGTCCTGAACTGTTAATTGTGAAAAGATACGACGCCCCTCAGGAACTTGTGCCAATTGACGAGCAATAATCTTATGAGCAGGCATCTTTGTAATATCTTCACTCAAAAAAGAAATTTGTCCCTCTGACGTTTTTAACAAACCACTAATCGCATGCATAATAGATGTTTTCCCTGCTCCATTTGCTCCAATTAAAGCAACAATTTCACCTTCATTCACTTCAAAGGAAACATTTTTAATTGCATGAATAACTCCATAATAAACATTTAAGTGATCAACTTTTAACATACTGTTTCCTCCTATTCATCATTTCCCAAATATGCTGCAACAACATCTGGATTATTTTTAATCTCTTCTGGTGTTCCAAATGCCAATATTGTCCCAAAGTTCAAGACAGCGATTTTTTCACAGATACCCATAACCAATTTCATATCATGCTCAATTAATAAGATTGCTATAGAAAACTTTTCCCTCACAATTTTGATTGTTTCCATAAGTTCAGCAGTTTCAGTAGGATTCATACCAGCAGCTGGTTCATCTAGCAATAAGAGTTTAGGTGAAGTTGCCAAAGCTCTTGCAATCTCCAGTTTTCTCTGCTTCCCATAAGGCAAATTAGAAGCTTTAACATGAGCAAATTGTTCAAGATCAAAAACACGTAATAAACTGAGTGCCATTTCTTCCATTGCCTCTTCACCCTTAAAATATTTTGGCAATCGTAAAACCGTACTGAATAAAGAATAGTTTTGAGAATGATGTAATCCAACTTTAACATTATCTAAAACACTCATATCTTTAAACAAACGAATATTCTGAAACGTTCTTGCAATCCCATATTGAGTAATTTGTGTAGGAGACATTTTTAATAATGATTTACCATCAAAAATAACTTGACCACTTGTTGGTTTATAAACGCCAGTCAATAAGTTAAATACAGTCGTCTTTCCTGCTCCATTAGGTCCAATTAAACCATATAATTGATTTTTATCAATCTCAAAATCAAACTCATCAACTGCCTTTAATCCACCAAATTGAATCCCCAATCCAACAGCTTTCAATAAACTCATTATTCACTCACCTCCACTGGTTCATCAGTTTTCTTACTGAACTTTGCCTTTATACGAGGCATTAAATTCTTTTCCTTAATAATCATTGCCGCAATCAAAATAATTGCATACAACAGCATACGATACTCTGAGAATGCACGTAAATATTCAGGTAAGATTGTCATAACAATAGCTGCTATGACAGAACCTTTCAAATTTCCTAAACCACCCAAAACAACCATAACAAGAATTTCTACTGATTTATTGTAATCAAAAACCTTAGGAATGAGAATTGTAATATAATGTGCATATAATCCACCAGCAAGCCCAGCAAAAAATGCTGAGATTGTAAATGCCAATATTTTATAATATGAAGTCGGAATACCAGCCAACTCACTAGCCGTTTCATCTTCACGGATAGATATAATGGCACGTCCATGACGAGATTTCACAATACAGTAAATGACATAAATCGTCACAACAGCACTTAAAAACACAGCTGTAAAGTCTGTGCTGGGAGGAATTCCCATCAGACCTTTTGCACCATTTGTAATATCTATATTCAACATAATAACTCGAATAATCTCATTGAATGCTAATGTAATAATACAAAGGTAATCACCTTTTAAACGCAATGTCGGAATTCCAATAATCAGCCCAACAACTGCAGCCACCAATGCACCAATTAACAAACTCACGATAAATGGAACCTGCATATATATACTACACAATGCTGAAACATACGCTCCAACTGACATAAAACCAGCATGCCCTAATGTTAATTGCCCTAAATAGCCACTAGCCAAGTTTAGACTTGTTGCTAAGACTATATTAATACAAGCCACAATTAAGATACCAGACCAGTAAGTATTAATAATCCCTGAACTCATAGCAAACATCATGCCACCATAAATGAGTAGAGCACAAACAAAAGAAATGACTAATTGTTGAATCTCTTTTTTCTTCATAATACTCACCTACACTTTCTCTCTTACATTTTGCCCAAACAACCCAGCTGGTTTGACTAGCAAAATGAAAATCAATATACCAAAAACAACTGCATCTGAAAACGTTGAAGAAATATAAGAGACTGTAAATGCTTCTGCCACCCCAATAATCAAACCACCAATCATCGCTCCTTGTATACTTCCAATACCACCAAGAACAGCTGCAATAAATGCTTTAATTCCAAGCATTGCACCTAAATATGGATTAATTAAAGAATAACTCAAGCCATAGATAATTCCAGCCACTGCTCCAAGTCCTGAACCAATTGCAAATGTCATAGAAATTGTATTATTGACATTAATCCCCATCAGTTCAGCAGCCCCTTTATCTTCACTGACTGCACGCATCGCTTTTCCTAACTTTGTTTTATTAATAAATAACAACAATAGAATTGTACATGCAAATGTTAAAATCAAAGATAATAAAGATACATAAGAAATACTTAACCCAAGTAATTCTAACTGACCACTTGGTAAAAAATCAGGAAACGTTATTGCTGCTGAACCAAAAAGAATCAAAAATAAATTTTGTAGTAAATAACTTACACCAATTGCTGTAATTAATACCGACAAACTACTGCTATTCCTCAGTGGTTTATAAGCCACTTTTTCAGTCACCACACCTAATAATGCACAGCCAGCAATAGATGCAATAATCGCAACAACAGGCATCCCTAACACGCTAAAAACAACATACGTTAAATATGCACCAACCATTATAATTTCACCATGTGCAAAATTAATCATTTTCGCAATACCATAAACCATTGTATATCCAATAGCAACTAGTGCATACATCCCACCTGTACTTAAGCCATTAATCATTTGTGTTAAAAGCTCCATAAATTGCCCCTCCTTCTTTTAAAAAAAGAAAGGAGAAAATTCTCCTTTACTTTTCTCATTAATCTAAATATGTGTAAGCTCCATCCTTGATTGTTTTGATAACCAAATCTTTAGTTGGATTGTGCTGTTCATCATATTCGAACTGTCCAGTAATACCACCATAATTTGTCTTCTCCAATGCTTCACATACTTTGTCAGGATCAGTCGTTCCAGCAGCTTCAACTGCTTTCAATAATACCCATGTTGCATCATATGCCATTGTACCAAACATATTTGTATCACTATTATATGCAGCTTTATATGCTTTAATATAATTTTGTACAGCATCTACACGGTCATCAAAAGTATTTGTATAATAAGCACCATTAAAAATACTCTTATCTACACCTTTTACACTCAAAACACCATCCCAACCATCAGTTCCTAAGAAAGTCCCTTCAAAATTTTTATTTTTAAATTGTTTAACCATTTTAGCAATAACTTCATAGTAGTCAGGAATAAATACTGCATCAGCACCTGAGTTTTTCACTTTATCTATATAAGTACCAAAATCAGCTTGTGTTTTTGGATATTTTTCCTCAAGAACAATTTGAACATTATCCTTTTTAGCTTGTTCAATAAATGATTCTGTACATCCAATACTATAATCACTATCACTATTTGTTAAAATAGCAATTTTTTTAGCTTTAATTGTCCCATCTCCAACTTTAGAAGCAATAAATTGTCCACCATGAGAATCATTAGAACAAGTTCTAAAGAAATTAGCTCTTGTTGAACCATCATTATTTAATGTTACAGCATCACCAGAAGCACTAGAAGAAACAATTGGTGTTTTATTCTTAGCAGAAGCATTTCCAACAGCTAGACTTTCTCCTGTTAAAACTGGACCAACAATTCCTACAACACCTTTCCCAACCAAACTGTTATAAGCATTAACTGCCTGTGTTTCATCTCCAGCTGAATCTTCAGCAATTAACTCAACTTTATATTTTGCATTCTCTGATGCGTTGTAATCCTTAATTGCAAGTTCAATAGAATTCGCTACTGGAATCCCATAAGTTGAAGTCTCCCCTGTTTTTGGACCAATAAATCCAATTTTGATAGTATCTCCATCTTTTAAAGTTGTTCCAGATGAAGCACCATCTTGTCCACCACAAGCAACTAGCATACTTGCAACTGCCAATGTCGACAATGCTCTTCTCAATTTCATTTTAATCTCCCCTTTTTTGTGTTTTTATAATATACACTTCATTATACTTAACATTTTATACAAGTCAACATATATTTAATATAATTTTTACATTATTCTAAAATACATAATTATTTTTCGGTTTTAGATAAATTTCAATATCTTTTCACAAAGAATGAATACAATTATTTTAAAATCCAATGTTTTAAAGTCACTTTATTCTTTTGTATATACATAAAAACAAATATAAAGCTTCTCTCCTTAACCTATTTGATTTTGGTTCTCTATATTCAAATCAATAGAGTATTTATTTATACAACAATGAAAATCTGTTATATCGTATAAAATTGATAGAATAAGCAGATAATATTATTGAGGTGAAAAAAATGTTTAAATATGAGAGTCGTTATTTACATCCTGTTAAAGTTGATAAACCAAATCCTAACTACGCAACTTTACTACAAGAACAGCTTGGAGGTCCACAGGGAGAATTGAAAGCTGCAATGCAGTACTTCGCACAAAGTTTTCGAATACGAGACAAAGAAATTCGTGATTTATTCCTCGATATTGCAACTGAGGAACTTTGTCATTTAGAAATGATTGCTGAATTGATTAATCAATTAAATGGGCATGAACCATGTGCCAACAAGGCAACCATTGGAAATGTAGAAGCTCATGTTCTAACTGGGCTGACTCCAATGTTAGCTAATGCATCAGGTTATTTATGGACTGCTGCATATGTTAATGAAACTGGTGATTTAGCTGCTGATATATTATCTGATATAGCTTCTGAACAACGTGCTAAAGTTGTTTATCAAAATTTATATCGTCAAATTGATGATAATGGAGTAAGAGAAACAATTGATTTTTTATTAAATAGAGAAGAAGCACATAACACAATGTTTAGACAAGCATTTAATAAAATCCAGGAATCAGCAAGTTCACAACAAGATTGGGGAGTCACAAAAGATTCTAGAATTTACTTTGATCTCTCAAACTTAGATGGGCAAAACTTTCAACCTAATGATGTTCCACCAAGTTTCAATTTAAATAAGTTTTAAATGATTATTTTGCCATATTGACTAAAAATATGGCATTTTTTCTTTCAAGAAAAAAAGAGATACTTTTATGTGAACTCCAAAAGTTGAACTATCAACTGAAAGGGTCAGTTCATTCATTATCTCTTTTTTGATATAATCCTGTATATAATTACTCTCTATTCAATACTTTTTAATGATTCAACCATATCAACCTTATTTAAAACATGACGCATTGTTAAATTAATTAACATTGTAAATCCTAAAGTTATAAAAACAGCGATAACATAACTTGATAAAGTTAAATTTCTCACAAACATTGTCATATCCAATTCAACAGTACGAATAATAAATTGATGTAAAGCAAAACCAAAAATCATTCCTACCAAAGATCCGATAACAGATAAAAGGATATTTTCTCTAAATATATAATCGTAAACCTCTTTTCTTCTAAAACCTAAAACTTTAATTGTTGCGATTTCACTCTTACGTTCTTGAATATTAATATTCGTCAAATTATATAAAACAATAAAATTTAACGCCCCTGCACAAATAATAAGAATCGCAATAACAATATCTAAACTCTGAACCTGATTATCGAATTCACTACCACTACTATCAATATAAGAGAGATTCCCATAGTGATGATCCTGCATATAATTTTCAAGGCTGGTTTTATTAGATTGCGTCATCTTCTTCATTGTCATAAAAGCGTGATTAATTTTCAAATGTGACGATGTTAAGTTCTCATATAATGTCTGAGACATATAAACGTAATTCATAAAATAGTTTTCCATAATACCAGAAACCTTTACATTATATTTCGTTCCTGATATTTCTATATCTATATTATCATTCACGTCAACACCTAACAGTTCAGCAGTTTTAATAGACAACACAATTCCATCATCTGATAAAGCAATTTTTTTATTCGTTTTCATATCATTGAAAGTTATAAAATTCTGAATATTATCCATGGATTGGTAAACCACCATACTCGCATACAAATCTTCCTTATTTTTCATCACCTGTACACTTTGATTCAATACATATTCTACGTTGCTAACTTCATCTCTTTTTAATAAATTCTCCTGATATGTCTTTGCATCTGTTATACTCACTTCTTTTTCCAAACGCACTTGCGCATCATAGTTTAATATCTTTTCATATTGTCTATCTACAACTTCTGATACTGAGTATTTAATTCCAAAACCAGTAATTATTAAGGCTGTACATCCAGCAATTCCAATAACAGACATAAAGAAACGTTTTTTATACCTAAAGATATTTCGCATTGTAACTTTTTGATTGAAAGAGAGTCGTTTCCAAATCATATCCATTTTTTCCAGAAAAATTCTTTTACCAAGTTTTGGAGCCTTTGGTCTCATTAATACGGCTGGCATTAAATTTAATTCACTCATACAAACCGAAAGTGTTGCTATCATTGTTACAAAAACAGAAATAAAGACTGTTTGAAAAGCAATCATATAAGTTGATGAAATGAAAGTTGGTGCATCTATTTGAAACAACATCAAACTATATAAATAATAAATGATTCTTGGGAAAAACTGTGTTCCTAAAACAATTCCTAGAACACATGCAAAGAACGTTGCAAAGATCACATAAACAATATACTGTTTAATAACATCCCATTTAGAATATCCTAAAGCACGTAAGGTTCCACTTTGACTTCTTTGTTCCTCAACCATTCTTGTCATTGTTGTCAAAGAGACAAGAGCTGAAACCAAGAAAAACATTAATGGAAATATATCAGCAATAGACGATATAGAATCTACATTAGAATCATAATTCACCAAACCAGCATTTTCATGCCTTGTTAATGTATAGAGTTTTCCTTTTGGAATTTGATTAACTTGTTCCTTAGCATCTTGAATCTGTAAATCTGCCTGATTTAATTTTTCTTTTGCCTGATCTAACTGATTGCGTGTTTTAAGTTCTTGTAAAGTTAATTTGTTTTCCTGCTGTTGTATTTGTAACTTTGCCTTTTGAATTTGTAAGTCTGCCTCATTTAATTTTGAAAATCCATCTAATGCAGATGATGTTGAATCCAACAGTGTTCTAATAGATGCAATATCATCTAATATTTTTTGTACCTCTGGAGGTGTTTCAGTTAATGGATTATCTTTATATTTTTCTAATTGTGCTTTCAATATTTCTAGATCTTTTTTGAGTTCTTGAGATGTTTCTTCAATTGTACCAATCATATCTTTGGTTTGTTGATTGGCTTGTGATTGTGCTTTAAGATAATCAGTCTCTTTTTCAGCTAATGCCATTTTTGCATTCGTTAATTGAATTTTTGCTTCTAAAATTTGTGTTTCAAAAGTCGTCTTTGAATCAGAATATGTTTTAAAACCTTTATCATATTCAGTTTGAGCTTCATCTAATTTCTTTTTTGCATCTGCTGACAAAGATTCATACAAGTCGCTTAAACGAAGTGATAGAGCACTTTTCACTTTTGTATTCACATTTTCAATATAATCATCATATTCCTCACTAAAAAGATTATAATCACTTGCACCATCAACAGCAATAGATATCTGATTATACAGCACCTTTTCATCACGCAAATCATACAAATCTTTAGGCAAAGCAAAAAAAGCATTATCTTGATTTAAAATTTCAATATATCCTAAGTTTGTTCCATCTCCTAATGTATTTGTTCCACGATCTGTCTTTGCAACATATCTTACATCCTTCACAATTCCGACCACTTCAAAAGTCTTTTTCCCTTGATCATTAGAGATTTCAATTTTATCACCAATTTGCGTTCCTGCTTTAGCAATTTCTACATCAATTAAACATTCATCACTTTTGCTAGGATATTTTCCATCATTTAAGATAGGCTGATTCAGCATCTCATCATTATACGTTTCACTCGTATAAACTTTGACACCTGACAATTTATTGTTCATCATCGTTAATGCATCAAATTGATATCCATATTCAATACGAGATATGCCTTTTAAATCTTTAACTTCATTTATATCATCTTGACTAAAGCCCAAAGTTGATAAATATGTTAAATCACAAAAACGATACTCATCTAAATAAGCATCCATTGTCTTCATCATGGTCCCTGGTGTATTTCTTAACCCTGCAAAAAAGGCGGCACCTAGAAATACAATAGAAAAAATTGAAAGAAATCTAGCTTTGGACTTAAAAATAGATTTCCATAAATTTTTCCAATACGCTGTTTTCTTTTGCTTTACCATTCGATTTGCTCTATTGGTTGAGGATTTTGATTCATCTCAACACTATAAACCTTTCCATTTCTCAAATGAATCACACGGTCTGCCATTGGTGCCAAAGCAGAATTGTGAGTAATAACAACCACTGTCATCTGATATGTTTCACACATCTCACGCAATAATCCTAAGATAGCTTTTCCAGTCTGATAATCCAACGCTCCTGTTGGTTCATCACATAATAACAGTTTGGGATTTTTAGCAATGGCTCTTGCAATCGCTACACGCTGCTGTTCCCCACCAGAGAGTTGTGCAGGGAAGTTAGACAAACGGCTATCAAGTCCAACCCTTTCTAAGACATTCCTTGCATCTAAAGGATTTTGGCAAATTTGTGTAGCCAACTCAACATTTTCTAATGCTGTTAAATTTTGTACAAGATTATAAAACTGAAAAACAAAACCTATATCATTACGACGGTATTCTGTAAGTTTTTTTTCATCATATAAAGCAATGTTTTCACCATCAACCAAAATAGAACCACTGGTTGGCGAATCCATCCCTCCAAGTAAATTTAAAATAGTCGTTTTCCCTGCTCCTGAGGCCCCAACAATAACAACAAACTCCCCTTTATTGACTTCAAAATTAACACCATCACTAGCATTAATCGTTATATCACCCATTGTATAGCTTTTTATAATATTTTTAAATTCTATCAAAGCACACATTTTTCTTACCTTCCTTTGCTGTATCTGTTAATATAATTATAGTAACACATTTTGAAATAAAAAAACATATGGAGGTTGAATATGAGTCAAATATTAATTATTTCAGATTCACACTATTTACGAAAGAATGAACTTCATCAATTTTTTAAACAATTTCCACACTGTAGCACGATTATTCATTGTGGCGATATTTATCCTGGATATCAGCCTGATGAATTTGACAACTTCTATATTTGCAAAGGAAATAATGATTATGTCAATCTGCCACGAATATTAAGTTTTACAATTGACCATGTTCGTTTTACTATAACTCATGGGCATATTAAAAACTATGCATATCAACCAGATTCATTATTAGAATTATTAAATGATTATCCTGCTGATGTCATTTGCTTTGGTCATACCCATATTCCATATTTTCAAAAAACCAAGGACTGTATAATTATCAATCCTGGAAGTTTAGCATTGGGCAGAAGTTACCCAAGGCAAAACACCTATGCTTTATTTGATACCGAGACCAAAGATATTCATTTCTATGATATGAAAACAAAAGATGAAATTATTTTAGAAAATAGACAGTTATAAAAAAAGATGGATTATCCAGTTGCGAAGCAACATATCCATCTTTTCATATTCCCAATCATTCATTTCTATTATTTTTCAACTAAATAATCAAATTTCTCTATTTTATCAGTTTCAGCAATCATTAGGAAATGGTCTTCATTTTGAATTAAATAACTTGGATCAATTGATAACAGTAACTTATGTGTTTTCATATCTCTTAATCCTAGAATATTAATACCGTAATTTTTTCTTAAGTCAAGACCATTTAAAGAATGCCCAACCCAGGCAAGTGGAACCTTCATTTCGACAATACTATAGCTTTCATCAATTTCCACAAGATCAGTAATATTCTTTCTCAACATTGATCTAGCAACTCTTTCACCCATTTCCTTTTCAGGGCGTACAACACGATCAGCACCGATTTTTTCTAATACGACTTTAAATTGCTTATTTTTTGCTTTGGCAATAATATGAGGAACACCTATTTCCTTTAAGTTCAATACACCTAAAAGACTTTCCTCAAGATGATTTCCAATCGCAACAACACCAACATCAAATTCTTCAACACCCAAGTCAATTAAAAACTGACGATCTGTAATATCCCCAATTACAGCCTTTGTGGCAAACTCCGAAACTCTTTGTACACATTCTGGATCTTTATCAATTGCTAAAACTTCACAACCAAATTGTGATAATGTTTTTGTAATTGTAGAACCGAAAACACCTAAACCTAAAACAACATATTGTTTACTTTGCATAATACTAACCTATTAAGACATCACTTTGAGGATATGAGATGTCTTTTCCTTTCATCTGACTATAACGTTTAGCAAACATCAAAACCATTGTAATTGGCCCTATACGACCTATATACATCAATATAATTATGATGACTTTACCAACACTTGTCAATAGTGGTGTTATACTTGCTGATAACCCAACAGTTGCAAATGCTGAGAAAGCTTCAAATGTTAAATCAATAAATGGCAATGCCTCTTCTGTAATTGAAAGTACAAACAAACCACTTATCGTTATAAAGAAACTGACCATAGCAATTGTTAAAGAACGCTTAACTACCTGATCAGCAATTGAACGCTTCATCACCTTCACAGTATCGCTCCCTTTAATCAACGCGAAAATATATAATAACATAATAGCAACTGTTACAGTTTTAATACCACCAGCTGTTCCAGCAGGTGATCCACCGATAAACATAAACATTGACATTAATAATTTGGTAGAAACATGTAAACTTGCCATATCAACAGTTGCAAAGCCAGCAGTTCTCAAAGTCGTTGACTGGAAGAAGCTAGCTAGAACTTTTTGTGGCCAATCTAATGGTCCTAAGGTTGCAGGATTATCAAATTCTAAAGCAAGAATAATCATCATTCCAGACACAATTAAGAAGGTTGTCATAATTAAAACAATCTTTGTATGAACTGATAAAGCAGATATATATCTTTTTAATTGAAAAACTTTAAAGTTCTCTTTATATTTATGCCAAGATGTTCTCAAATCAACCCAAACAATAAATCCAAGTCCTCCAGAAATGATTAATCCAGCAATGACAAGATTGACCAAAACATTTCCTTGATAACCAATCAATGATTGGCTGCCAAGAATATCAAAACCAGCATTACAAAAAGCAGAAATCGCATGAAAAATCGAATAATATATTCCTTTTGCAAAACCGAATTGTGGAATAAAAACGAAACTCAAAAGAAGTGCTCCTGTTAATTCTATAACTGCAGTATACTTAATAACTCTTTTGATATATATAGCAATTGCTCGCATTGAACTCTGATTTAAAGCTTCTTGCATAATTAACTTATTTGTATAAGATAATTTCTTTTTAAATGCAACTAACATCATATTTAGTAAAGTTAAAAAGCCAAGACCACCAATTTGTATAAGTGCTAATATAATCAATTGACCAATCAAAGAATATTGTTCTGATACAACAATTGGTACAAGCCCTGTCACACAAGTTGCAGAAGTTGCTATAAATAAGTGATCCAAATATGGAATAACTGTTCCATTATTAGAAAAAGAAAAACATAAAAGAATTGAACCAATCAAAATAACCATAAAGAAACTAAAAGCAATTCTTCTCGTTGGTGAGAAAGATTTCTTCTTCTTATCTTTATGAATATCAACAGCTTCCATTTTTATCCTCCCTCAAAATCATTTCTGCACACATGATTCCATCAACTGCGGCCGACATAATACCACCTGCATAACCAGCACCCTCTCCAATTGGGTAGATGCCAGCAAAACATGATTCATAATATTCATTTCTCAACAACCTTACTGGCGCACTACTACGTGCTTCAACTCCAGTAATTAATGTATTTTCATCTATAAAACCAGGCATTTTCTGATTCATCAATATGAGTCCCTCTTTTAAGTTGCGATTAATAAAATCAGGAAAAAGAAGATTCAAATTACTAAAAACATAGCCAATTTGATAACTTGGCTTAACAGTTCCAAGCTGAGTTGAAATTCTATTTTCTAAATAGTCCTGTACCAATTGAACAGGAGCACAATAATTGTGACCTCCCATTTCAAATGCAGCCTTTTCTAATTGACGCTGGAAAGCAATTCCTGCAAGTGGATGTTCACTTTCAAAGTCTTCCGTCTTTACATTAACCAATATTGCGCTATTTGCATTGACACCATCTCGTGCATAATAACTCATACCATTTACACACAACGTTTTCTCTTCGTGCATGGAAGGCACAACATAGCCACCTGGACACATACAAAATGTATAAACACCTCTTTTTTCTTTTGTTGTAACAGCCAATTTATATGGTGCAGCTTTTAAATAAGGAGATGTTGCACTATCTTTGTATTGAATACGATTAATAGATTCTTGTGACTGCTCAATACGCACTCCAACTGCAAAAGCTTTCTGCTCCATTAACAAACCTTTATTGTAGAGCATTTCATATGTATCTCTAGCACTATGGCCAATTGCCAAAACAAGATCATCAGCCTCAATGAGAACTTCTTTTTGCTGGTGGATAGCTTTGACATACTTTTTATCATCTTTAATCTCAAAATCAACAAATTGAGTATCAAATAGAAACTTTACCCCTTTTAATTCCATCTCTTGACGCATGTTTATTAACACACGTCGTAAATAATCTGTTCCGATATGAGGCTTAGACAGATATAAAATATCTTGAGGTGCGCCATGTTTAACAAATGTTTCTAATATATATTGTAACCTTTTATTTTTAATTCCAGTCGTTAATTTACCATCTGAAAAAGTCCCAGCTCCACCCTCACCAAATGCAATATTACTTTGAGAATTAAGTTGTCCACATTTTAACAAAGCATCAACGTCTTTAACCCTTTGTTCAACAGGCTGCCCTCTTTCTATAACTGTTACTGCTTGCCCTACCTGTGACAATACATAAGCACAAAAAATGCCAGCGGGTCCACTTCCTACAACAACAACCTTGTGATCATTGCGTGGTAAATACTCATATTGATATGGTTTCACTCTTTGCACTTGTTGATGTTGTCTCAAAACAGTTTCTTCATCATCAACTTCAAATTCAAAACTACAAATCAAATGAACTCGCTGCCTTCTTGCATCTACTGATTGTTTAACAAGACGGACATTCTTCATTTCTTTTTCACGCATATTTAAGACTTGTGAAAGAATTTTTGCATAATTATTTTTACCCAATGCGACTTTCACATTATTTATTCTTAGCATGGAATTCCCTTTCTATTGCCTGAGCTACACGATATGCACTTGCAAATGCAAAATGCAAATTATATCCACCACATAGCCCTGCTACATTTAATATTTCTCCAACAGCATACAGATGTGGATATTTTTCAATCTGTAAATCATGATTGACTTCCAGAAGTGATAAACCGCCCTTCATAACCTGTGCTGTCTCATACGATCTGATTCCTGTCACTTGAAGACGAAAATCCTTAAATAGTTTGACTATTTCAAGTGTTGAAGTAAGATTTCTTCTTGCAAAATATGTAGAAATCTTATTATGAAGTAATCCATCGTAGAAATGATTATAGCCCTTATTCATTCTAAGTTCAACATATTCATGCAATTTCTTTACATCTTGATCATCAAAAAAATCAATTGAAAGCTCATATTGATGATTTTCCTGATAAAAAGCAGAAAGTTGCATGACTGCAATACCACTGACTCCATAATCAGTAAACAATAATTCCCCTTTTTCTTTATGAATACATTGATTATTTTCCAACAATGAAAATGTTCCTTTCACTCGAACACCTTTCCATTCTTTAATAACTGGTAATGTCGTCATTTGAACTAATGAAGGTGTACTCTTCACAACATCTAATTTTAATTTTTTCAAAATATCATAGCGAGAATTATTTACACCCGAGAGTTTTCCTGCTTCACTCCCCATAGCAAATATAACATAATCAGCCTGATATGTCTGATGTGTTGTATGGACTAGATAACGTTTACTTTGTTCAATGCTGATAACTTCCTGATTATAAAAAAAGGAAACCCCTAATTCATTTGCACAATTCATCATCACTTGTTTTACTGATAATGCCTGTTCACTTTTAGGATATAATAAATTACCTTGATAGACACAATACAAACCTAGTTCATTCATTTGTTTTAACATATCAAATTGATCAATAATATCTTGGACATAATCTTTTTGATCAGTACTAAAATAATCAACGGACATGTCTTTATTTGAGAGATTACATCTTCCATTTCCAGTTGCTAATAATTTTTTCAGTGGTGATGCATTTTGTTCTAAAACAATGATTTCACATTGATATTCTAATTTCTGTTTTAATAATATAGATAAATAAACACCTGAAGCCCCTGCTCCAATAATGATAATTTTCTTCACAATTGTCACCTCTTCACCTATTTTATACGAAATATAAGGATTATACCATTTTTTATTGAAAAATAGTGAAAAAATGTTTATAATACAAAAGTAATTTTAAAGGAGGAATCATTCAATGGGTAGAGCGCACGAAGTCCGTAAAGTCGCAATGGCAAAGACTGCAGCAAAAAAAGCAAAAGTTTATTCTCGTTATGGAAAAGAAATTTATTTAGCTGCAAAAGCTGGTGGTCCTGAACCTGATGCAAATCTATCATTAAGACGTTTAATTGAAAAAGCAAAAAAGGAGCAAGTCCCTGCTGATGTTATTAAACGAGCTATCGATAAAGTCAAGAGTGGTGTTACTGAAGATTATGAACCAATACAATTTGAAGGTTTTGGTCCTAACAACTCAACAATTATCGTCAAATGTTTAACAGATAATATTAATCGTACTATTTCTCAAGTTCGTCCAGCATTTACAAAATCTAAATCTAAATTAGGAGCTGAAGGATCAGTTGCTTATTTATATGATGTTGAAAGTACTGTTATTTTTAATGGTATGGATGAAGAAGCTGTATTAGATGCTTTAATTATGGCAGAAGTTGATGCTAAAGATATTGTAACGTTAGATGATGGACGTATCAAAATCACTGGTGAACCAACTGATTTATATAAAATCAAAACTGCAATTGAAGAAGCAAAACCTGATGTCGAATTTGATGTTGATGAAATCACAACAACTCCACAAGATTATGTGGAACTTGAAGGTGATGATATGATGTTATTTGAAAGATTAATGGATTTATTAGATGATTGTGATGATGTCGATCAAATCTTCCATAATGTTTCTAATTATGATGATGGAGAAGAATAACATGCATTGCATGTTATCTTTTTTTGTATGCTAGTTACACATCTCTATCATAGTGGATGTCTCATTGAATTAGAACATCATAGCCTTCTCTTTGATTATTATCAAGGAGATTTAAAACTCAATCAAGAAAAACCACTTTATATCTTTGTTTCTCATAGACATTTTGATCATTATAATCCGCAAATATTTAAACTTAAACATCCAAAAATCACCTATATTCTCTCAAATGATTTAAGACATAAATACGATGGAAATTATGTTGATGTTCACCAAACATATCATTTTGATGATATAAAAGTCAAAACTTTGTTATCTACTGATGAAGGATGTGCTTTTATTGTAGAAGTTGAAAATAAAACTATTTATTTTGCTGGAGATTTAAATTGGTGGCACTGGGAAGGCGAACCCAATCAAGATAACGATTACCAACGCAGCACATATCAGCAGGAAATAAACACTATCTGTCAGCCTCTTGATATTGCTTTTGTTGTTGTAGACAAAAGACAGGAAGAAAGTTATCTGCTCGGTTTACAATATTTTTTAAATCATGTCCAAGTTCGATATATTTTCCCTATTCATTATTTTGGTGATTATACAATTAGTGATCAGTTAAAAAAAGAAAAACTTGATAATCCATATCATGCTCAAATCATAGATATACATCATCAAGATGAAACATTTGAAATCTAGATCTCATTAGAGATCTTTTCTTTTACCATCCAAATTCTAGATACTTCTTTGTCTCTGTATTTAACAATTGATGATTTCCTCTTAAAATACGATTATCCCTACAAACAAGAACATTGTCCTCACTTATG
Organism: Coprobacillus sp.; assembly: GCF_984815275.1. NCBI lineage: Bacteria > Bacillati > Bacillota > Erysipelotrichia > Erysipelotrichales > Coprobacillaceae > Coprobacillus > Coprobacillus sp. The sequence continues at coordinate 46,273 of NZ_CFJNYH010000005.1, read as the reverse complement.
AAATAAAGGTCATATCCTCTATCAGTCGTTTTTGTATAATGACTATAAGAAAGGAGATTTTTCAATACAATCGGATAGAGTCCCTCACTGTAACTTTCAAAATACATCAGCTGATTACCATCAGCCACCTCATAATTAACATAGCATGCTAAACTTGATTGCTGAAAGATGATGTATGGTTTTTCAGCTGCTATTGGCAAATTGACTTTTGGATAAGCAGTTCCAGATATAAAATAAGAAATTGAAATAAGACCTGCTAAACAAAACAATGTCAATGGGATTTTCAAGGCAAACCAAATATTTTCAGTTTTATTAATAAAGCAACTGCCAACAACTCCAACAATAATATAAATAATAATGATAATTTCATAAGTTATATATGGCATTTTTGCAAGGATAACAGCAATTAATGAGAAAAGACAAGCAATAAGTATGGAAGTATAATAAGAACGTTTTAATATATGGATATATGTATAATTCACTTTCTTAGTCAATTTATATTTCACAAAAGGATAAATATTAGCTATAAAGACATTAAGAAATATAAATAACCAAAAAAGAATACTCATTATCCAATAGTCATTTGAAATACTGAGAACATCTAATGAGAAATATGCCCAAAACAAAAATAGCCCACAAGCAGACATGAAAAAATCATAAATAAAATGACGATGTGAAGTTTTAGAAATAACATCTTTTTCGACCTTTTCATCTGTATGAATTGGCCTAGCCTGTGTGGAAGTAAAAATAGAGAATGGCTCACAGTAATCCAGTAATTGATAACCATTTTTCTGAAAATATTCAAAGTATTCTTCCTTTTGAGGAATATTTATGAATCCATCTTTTTTACTATAAACATCTACATAATAATAGATCTCATGAACAGGTTCAGTTTTGAAAACAAGATATTGAGAATGAATTTTTGTTAAATATTTACCATTCTTAGCCATCTCATTTATATAATCCTCTAATTGTTGCTTTTCAAAGTAATGAAATTTATTATATTTTAATTCATGATTCATCAATATCCTCCTCACTCTTCTTTGTATCTTCAATCATTTCAAGGAGATGCTGATATTCTTTTTCTAACATTATACGACCTTTATCTGTCATAATATAACTTCTCTTGCGCCCTTCTGTCTTCTTTTCATGTATCCATTTTTCAGCTTCAAACTTTGAAAGAATTGCATATAATGTTCCTGGACCAAGAATAATTCTTCCATGTGTTAATTTTTCGATATATTGTGAAATTTCAACACCATATCTTTCTTTTTTTAATGCTAATAAAACATAATACATTTGTTCTGTTAATGTTTTCAATTGAACCCTAGGCATACAATCAACTCCTTCATATCGTCTAACGATATGTTCCTCATCTTCAGTCTATTATCGTTTAACGATATTGTCAACAAAAAAAGAGAAAATCATATTTTCTATGATTTCTCTCTAATAATCTCAAACCAGTAATCATCTGGATCATTAATAAAATATAATCCCATAGCCTCATTTTCATAACAAATACAATTCATTCTCTGATGTAATGCATGAGCTTCTTCATAGTTATCAACTGTAAAACAAATATGGCTTTCATTCTCTCCAAGTTCATAACTTTGAGGATGATCCTTTAACCATGTTAATTCTAATTGAAATGGTGAAACACCATCACTTAAATAAACAAGTTTAAAACTGCCATCACTTGCTTCTTTTTCTCGAATAACTTCTAAGCCTAATGCTTCTTTATAAAAATGAATACTCTTTTCTAAATTAGTAACATTAATATTACAATGATTAAATATTGCTTTCATCTTATTCGCTCCTTTTTACTCATCTTTTGGAAAAACAGTTGTTATCATAGGTTTTCCTTCACGATCTACAAGAATTGTTAATCCTCCAGAATTCCCACTTGAATGGTAAAGATAATGAATACCAGTTTCTTTATCGACGAGGATTTCCGTTGCAGTCGCAAATGAACTTTGTTCATAGATACTTATAAAACGTTTATCTTTTTTTGCCATACTTCTTCCTCCATCGTTAACATTATAACAGAATCAAACGTTATTCCAAAATTATTTTCTTTTTCGTTTAACTAAAGTTATATCATAGCTTTCTTGAATCATTATCTCAATATCTTTTGGATCAACTGTACCATCTAGAATAATTGAATTCCAATGTTCTTTACTTAAATGATAACCTGGAACAACAGATTTATATTTTTCTCTAAAAAAATCTAACCACCCTTTTGTTCCCTTCACATTCACCCAAATACTTCCATTTCTTTCAAATATCCACGCAAATATTTTATGATTTTCGTGATGTCTCATACATGTCCAATTCGTATCAGAGAATGGATAATCTTCATATACATTTTGATATGTTAAACAATATGTAATGATTTCTTGCCTTGTCTTCATTATCTCACCTTCTTTTTTATTATACATAAAATATAGATAAAATGATAGGTATTTAGCACTTTCTTATAACTAGTGCCAAAAAGTTCATATTCAATTCACATTTAAGTTTATAATTATTTGTGTTAGCAATCTATAGTTATGAGTGCTAAGCATAAAAAGGAGGAATAAAAATGTTAAAGCCATTACATGACTATGTTATTTTAAAAAAGGAGCAAGCTGAAAAGCAAACTGCAAGTGGGATTATTCTCACCAATCCAAAGGAACAGGCAAGCAATCAAGCAACAGTTGTTGCTGTTGGTCCAAAATGTGACGACCATTTAAAAGAAGGAATGACTGTTATTTTCAAGGAATATTCAGGAACAAAATTTAAAGATGAAGAAACTGAATATATGATTTTAGAAGAAGAAGATATTTTAGCGATTGTTGAATAGGAGGAATTAATCATGAGTAAAGAGATTCGTTTTTCTAAAGATGTTAGAGATGCAATGTTAAAAGGTGTCAATACTTTGGCTGATGCTGTGAAAGTTACAATTGGTCCAAAAGGACGAAATGTTGTTTTAGATAAGGGATATGGTTCACCACTCATTACAAATGATGGAGTTAGTATAGCTAAAGAAATAGAACTAGAAGATACTTTTGAAAATATGGGTGCTAAACTTGTCTATGAAGTTGCCAATAAGACAAATGATGTTGCTGGAGATGGTACAACAACTGCGACTATTCTAGCCCAAAGTATGATTCAAAATGGATTAAAAGCCGTTGAAAAAGGTGCTAATCCTGTTTTAATGCGTGAAGGTATTGATTATGCAAGCAAGGAAGTTGCTAAATATATTTTAGATAAATCTCATATTGTAGAAACAAGCAATGATATTGAAAGTGTTGCAACAATTTCAGCTGGTGATCAAGAGATTGGTAAAATTATTGCACAGGCGATGGAAAAAGTCGGTAGAGATGGGGTCATCAGTGTTGATGAATCAAACAGTTTTGATACTGAATTAGAAGTTGCTGAAGGTATGCAATATGATAAAGGTTATGTATCTCCATATATGGTGTCAGATCGAGAAAAAATGACTGTTGATTTAGACAATCCAATGATTATGGTTACTGATCAAAAAATCAATACAATCCAAGAAATTCTACCAATTCTTGAACAAGTTATGCAAGCCAATAAATCTTTATTGTTAATTGCTGATGATTTCGAACAAGAAGTCATTTCTACATTAGTTGTTAATAAATTAAGAGGAACATTTAATGTTGTTGCAACAAAAGCACCAGGTTTTGGTGATAATCAAAAAGAAATCTTACAAGATATTGCAATATTAACAAATGCAAAATTCTATAGTAAAGATTTAAATATGAATTTAAAAGATATGCAAATGGATGAATTAGGATCAGCTAAAAAAGTTCATATTACTAAAGATCACTCAACTATGATTGGTGGCGCTGGTGAAAAAGATGCAATTGATCAACGTGTTCATGAAATTACTCAACAAATGAATAATTCAAAAAGTGAATATGATAAGAAAAATTATGCTGAAAGATTAGGTAAATTAAGTAATGGTGTTGCTATTATCAAAGTCGGTGGTGCAACTGAATCAGAATTAAAAGAAAAGAAATTAAGAATCGAAGATGCATTAAATGCAACAAAAGCTGCTGTCAGTGAAGGAATTGTTATGGGTGGCGGTGTGACATTAGTTAATGCTTATGTTGCTTTAAAAGATCAATTAAAAGATAAAGATATTGATAAACAAAAAGGTATTAAGGTTGTTTTAGATGCATTGCTTGCCCCAATGAGTCAAATTGCTGAAAATGCTGGCTATAATAGTGATGAAATCGTTGAAAAACAAATGAAGTCTCCTGAAGGTCAAGGCTTTGATGCAAAAGATGGTGAATGGGTTGCAATGTTTGATAAAGGTATTATTGACCCAACAAAGGTAACACGTAGCGCTTTATTAAATGCCGCAAGTATATCTGCATTATTCATTACAACAGAAGCTGGTGTTGCCCCTATTAAAGAAGACAATCCTGCTCCAGTTCCAATAGGTGCTCCAGGAATGTACTAATATTTTGATCTCAAAAACACAAGTGAAAAAGAAGTTCTCATAGTTTAGAGGACTTCTTTTTTCAATATACTCTTTTGAATATCAAAAAAACAGTTAAATGCTACATAGTGCAATAGCAATCAAATGAAACGACATAGAGATAACAGAATAAAGATAAACGTCACTGACAATGATAATAATTTATAAAGAAAAAGGATAAATTTTTACATATCTTTCCTATTTACAAGACTTCCATTCATCTTCTAATATAGCCATTAGAATATTATCAGCATACTTATCACCATCTTTAATAGCATCTTTTAATATGCCCTCTTGACGAAATCCAGCATGTTTATATGCTTTAATGGCTCTCACATTAAACGAAAAGACATTTAATTCTAAACGATGCAGATGCAGTTCTTGAAAAGCAAAATCTCTTGTTTTTTCCAGAGCCCATGTTCCAATCCCTTTTCCATAATCAGTCGGATGAAATAAACATATACGAAAATTAGCACTTCTTAAATCATTATCAATTTCATTAATAACACTTTCACCAATAATTTTACCTTCAGGAGAAATAATCATAAAATCATATCGATCACTAGCATCCAGGCATTGATAAAAAAATGAAATAACTTTATCCAATTCAAAATGTTTTTGGCTACCTGTCAACCTAGCTGTTTCTGAATCCAAAGGATTGAAATTATTCCTAAAATATGGTTCAGCATCTTGCTTTTGCGCTAATCTTAGTTTATATCCAGCTTTTGACCATTCTGTTCTCATAATAGCCTCCTTTCTCAAATAAATCTAAAGAAGATACATGTGTATCTATATTCTTGAAACACCTTCTTCTTGTGCTTTTTGAGACACTGCTTTTGCTACAACTTTAGCAACACGTGGATCTAATGCACGAGGAATAACATATGTTGGAGAAAGTTCCTCTTCACTGACAAGTGATGCCAAACCTCTTGCAGCAGCCATTTTCATACCTTCAGTAATCTTACGTGCTGTTACATCTAATGCTCCTTTAAATAATCCAGGAAAGGCCAATACATTATTAATTTGATTTGGGAAATCTGAACGACCAGTTCCCATAACTGCAACACCCGCTGCAATTGCATCATCATACTTGATTTCAGGCTCTGGATTGGCCATTGCAAATACAATAGGGTCTTTTTTCATATCTTTAACCATCTCTTGCGTTAATAAACCTGGTGCAGAAACACCAATAAAAACATCAGCCTCTTTAAGTGCTTCAGCCATTGTCATACGCTTTGCCTGAGAATTTGTAATTTCAGTTAATTCCTGTGTTAAAAAATCATATTGAGCATAATCTTCTTTTGTAACAATACCATGAATATTAAAACCATAGATTTCTTTTACTCCTAGAGAATGAATCATTTTAATAATAGAACTTCCAGCTGCCCCTGTTCCACTCACAACAACAGTTATATCTTGAATATCTTTATGAACAACTTTTAAAGCATTTAATAAACCAGCAGTGACAACGATAGCTGTTCCATGTTGATCATCATGGAAAACAGGAATATCTAATTCGTTAATTAATGTACGTTCTATCTCAACACAGCGTGGTGCACTAATATCCTCTAAATTGATGCCACCAAATGTTGGTGCCATTGCTTTAACAATCTGAATAATTTCCTTTGGATCTTTAGTATCTAAACAGATTGGAACTGCATCAATATCACCAAATTTTTTAAATAATATTGATTTTCCTTCCATAACTGGCAATGCTGCTTCTGGACCAATATCACCCAATCCCAAAACAGCTGTTCCATCACTTACAACAGCAACACTGTTGTGCTTCCATGTATATTTATAAACAGCTTCTTTATCCTTAGCAATTTCACGACATGGTTGAGCAACTCCAGGTGTGTATGCTAATGATAAATCATGACTTTCGTTTAACGGTACCTTTAATTGAATTTCTAGTTTTCCTTTTGTTTTTTCATGCATTCTTAATGCGTCTTGATATATATCTGACATGCTTTTTCTCCCCTTTTCACGTTTCTTATTATGACACAAATCATATAAATTGAAAAGTCTATAGCCTTTTTTACTTTGATTATAATTATCCAAAAAATCTGAAGAATAAATAATTTCTTCAGATTATAAAAACATCTTTACCCTATCATTACATTTAGAATATAAAACTTTATTCAATATCAACAACTTCAATCTTGAGAGTTTTTTCATCCAAAAAAATTCCTTGACTTAAAGTAATTTGACATTTTTGTGTAGCACTGACACCAATCGTTTCTCCTTGATGTAATTCAGCCCTTTGCTCAATTATATAACAAATGACATTAAACATGAATTCATGAAGTTCTGAAAGCTGTATGGTTGTTGGCAATGTTTCTATTTCATAATGTCCAAAATTCTTTAATCCGATTGTATAAATGTGATTTCCTTCTTGATTTGTAACAATTCCTAAATAAACCCATAACATAACAGGTAATGATTCATCTTGATAATAATCATTCATAATATCACGATAAATATGCTTAGGCCAAACCATCTCATCACCATAAACCGCAATAGACTGTTCAAAATTGAAACAAGCATCAATAAGTTGTGATTGCAATAACATAGCCTCTCTTGTATCAATACCATGCCCACTTGTCGTGACAATAATATGTGCTTTATGTTCCTTGACTTGCTCAACAGCATCTTCCCACATATAGCAGCCTTGTGCATAATATTCTGCCTCTCCTTCAGGAACTGGAGTTTCCATAATAGAAACAGATATCATTGATTCTTTGACATTCGCAACATAAACATTTCCTTTGCTCTCTTCAATTTGATTACACTCTATATGGCAATTTTCTTTGAGATAATGAAAAACATCTTTAAGATTTACATTTGAGTCTTTTAATAAAACAAAATGAACAAACAATGTACGCTCTTTTAATTCATCACTTTCATTCGCTGCATTCATCCAATATTCTCTAATTTGTTCAATCATATTGATACATTTTTGTTGTGCAGTATCTTCATGATAATTTTCATATTCGCTAAAAATATGACCACAATGACCAATTTCATCTTCATGATAACCACCACATACCCCTACAAGCCATGATGAGAATCGAGATTTTTTAAACTTAAAAATATAGTAATGTAAATTATGTAAGTCAAACTCACCAGCAATTTGAATTTGACTAGGTGCTTTCCCCAATTCATTTTCGTGACTTAACCATTCAATCATACATTGCAATGCATTTTCTTTTTGATCCATATTTTCCCTCCTATTTCCATCTATAAAGAAAAGCAGATTAAAAATCTGCTTGTTTATAATGTTGTTATCATGATAGTCATAACACCATCATAAACAACCTCGTTTTGATCACTGCATACAATAAAATGATCACCTTTCTTAACAGCTTGACCATCCATTATTCCTTCTCCTTCAAGAATACTAACCATTTGGAAAGGTTTATCATTTAAAATCGTATTTTCTCCAGTCAACCTATAACAATCCACTACAAAGAATTCACTATCTACATAGCGTGTTTTAGAACCATTATCTAAATGTGAATTTGTAAATAGAGTATTAGATGAATGAAGAGATGGAACACTTGTCACATCAATTGATTGTTGAACATGAAGCTGTCTTTCATTTCCATCTTTATCTTTTCTATGATAATCATAAACACGATATGTAATATCTGATGATTGCTGTGCTTCATAAATAAGAGAACCACTGCAGATAGCATGAATTGTTCCTGTTGGAATATAGAAGAAATCCCCTTTATGAATTTCAAAAGAATTCAATAAATGATCATAGTCATCATTTTCAATTGCTTTTACAAATTCTTCTTTTGTTTTGGCATGATGTCCCATAACCATTTTTGTTCCTTCATCAGCCTGCAATACATACCAGCACTCTGTTTTTCCTAAAGAATTTTCATGTTTTCCTGCATATTCATCATTTGGATGAACTTGTACAGATAAATCATTCTTTGCATCAATAATCTTCACTAATAAAGGAAATTGGTTCCCTTCGACATCTCCAAAAAGTTCTCTATGATTTTCAAACAGCCAAGCCACACTTTTTCCTTGATACTCACCATCACCAATAATACAATCTCCATTTTTATGTCCTGAAATCGCCCAGCATTCACCTGTTTGATCACTAGGGATATCATAACCATAAATATCTCTTAATTTATGTCCTCCCCAAATCATTTCTTTAAAAACTGGTTGAATCTTTAAAATATGTCCCATATTCTTCTTCCTTTCCTATATATTTTAAGAACTCCTCTATTTGGTTCTCATTAAAAACTTTCATTCCATTCTCTTCACATAATTTTGCAAAGACACCTTGTCCATCAATTAGCTGATGAGAAAATGTTCCATCATAAATACCTTGATTCCCACAACTAGGACTCCTAAACTTTAAAACAACAACTTCTACATTATTTTCTTTCAATATTTCTAATGCTTTTTGAGCACCCAAGATATACTCATTTGTAACATCAACATGTTGACATGTCTCAATTCGTAACAATTCTCCTGGCTGAATTTCTGCTGGGTCACGTGGTGTAGATAATCCACCAAGAACCTCTGGACAAACTTCAACAACAAAACCTAAATCATATAATTGTTTGAAACCTAAAACAAGATTATGTGAGCCATTATATGTGCATTTTACGCCAAGCAAACAACTACTCACCCCAATTTTCATTAATAATCCTCCATATCTCCATAGCTTCATCTACCACATAATCAGCGCCAGCCTCTTCAAGTTCAAGCCTTCCTCTAAATCCCCATGAAACCCCTATTGTTTTCATATCTGCACGATAGCCTGTTTCTATATCCACATCACTATCACCAATAAAATAACAATCCTGACGACTTAATTTCATTGCCATTAAAGCGAAATGTACCGACTCTGGATTAGGTTTTATAGGATATGCATCCTGCTGACCTAAAATAGATACAAACCGATTTGGAAAAAGATGTTCAACAATTTGAATGGCCATATCATGAGGTTTATTTGTAACAACCGATAATTTGATTCCCTGATCATATAAAGTCTCTATAAGTTCCATAATCCCCTCATAAGGTTGGGTATGATCCAGATAACGCCTTGCATAGACAACCTGAAACTCTCTTAGACATTCATCAAGAATATCAAGATGTTCCTGCCCTAAAGCTCTTTCCATTAATTTTTGTATCCCATTTCCAACAAAATGATTATATTTTGAAATATCATGTTGTGGCAATTGATGATTTCTTAAAACTTCATTTGTAGATAGAGCCAAATCTGTTAAAGAATTAACTAATGTTCCATCTAAATCAAATAAACAACCTTTTCTCATAACATCCTCCAATATCAGTATTATTATAACAGTATTGAAAAAATAATGAAAGATGTTATAATAAATTAGTATATAAAATGGGGTGAAATCATGAATGAATTGAAGTCAACAAAATATATGAAAATCTTTTCAGCACTTGGATATGCAATTGGTTTTGGATTAATTATTTGGTATTCTATCTTTCAAAATAACGCAGTCTTTCCAATTGTTGGTGTTATAGTGATTTTTATTGGAAGATTCATCGGTTATGGATTAGATAGAATTGTTGAATTGAAAGAAGACAAAAAAAAGAACTGATCATTATCAAACAATCAGTTCTTTTTTTAATACAAAATCTACTGCATTATTCTCAATAAAACCGATAACTTTCGTTTTATATAGAATGCTACCCTACGTATTTCATTGTTCTAATTACTACTTATTTTAAAACAATTCCTTTTGCATCAAAGAAACATTATTCATGTCATCCATGAGTTACCTTAACAAAAGATCATTGCAAAGCAAAACATATCTCTGTGAATTTGGACTCTAGACCTTCTTTTTCTTTCTTTGATAGATTTTTAAGCCAATAATAAATATGCACAATCCAGGAAATCCAATTATGATTCCATAATGTAAAACAATAGCAGCTGTTGAACTTTGAATTGTTTCAGGCATTGTTTCAATATATTTATATATAGGTTCTCCTTGATAATTGACGCTAATAATTGCCAATCCGTCGCCTTTATATATAGGCGCCTCTTTCCATTTTTGAATATTAACTTGTATATCCAAGTCTGATTTGTTTATTGTCTTCTCAACCAAAAGTGATATATCTTGTTGAGCTTTCATTTGATATGAACCTTGAAATGATTTCAATACCCAAAAGGTATCAATCTCTTCGTCTTTTTTATAAAGCACGACATTATGGAAAGATTGATCCATATATTGAGAAACAGTTGCAGCATCACGGATATGATTTCTCTTTCTCCTATCTTCTGCTTTTGCAGTGACAAGAATTAACCGATGCTGATCAATTGTCATTGTTGATGCATAAGTCAATCCTGCTTCATCAGTAAATCCACTCTTGCCACCATTTATTAAGCTTACATCCATATCTTTATTATCTTTTGCATTTTGTAAAGATGAAATCCACTGATGATTACCTTTTGAACTTTTATAAGAACGTGCCTCAAAAACTTTTACGAACTCCTTATTTTGTAAAGCATGATTCAATATTAGAGCCATTTCATGAGCAGTCGTATAATGTTTTTCATCATGCAATCCTGTCACATTCATAAAATGGGTTTGCTGCAATCCTAATTCTATGACTTTTTCATTCATGGCAGTGACCATATGATCAACATCTCCAAATATCAAACGTGCTAGAGCCTGACAAGCATCAGCACCAGATGGCAGTAAAGCGCCATATAATAAATCCTCATATGTCACCTTTTCTCCTGGAAATAGCCCAGCAACAGTTGCCCCTTCTTCAACAACCCCTTTAAAATCAGCTTGCTTTATTGTTACAACTTCCTGAAGATCAGTAATATAGTCTAAAGCCAAACTCACAGTTAAAATCTTTGTCATGCTTGCTGGATATATCTTTTCATTACTTTTCTTTTCCATATAAACAAGCGAAGTATCACGGTCATATAAATAAGCATATTGAGAATATAATTCAATGTTTATATTTGTATATGCATGGATTGGTTGTATAGAGAGGAAAATCAGCAAACAAGCAATGAGTGAACTAACGATCTTCTTCATCCAACATTCCACCTTTCTTTAAAAAAGACAACTTTGTTTCAGAGATAATAATAGCTATAAAAATTAAAATAAATCCAAGAATGACTTTTAACGTTAAAATCTCACCATAAAAAATAACTGAAAATGCAACTCCAAAAACTGACTCTAAAGATAAAATTAAAGAAGCATTACATTCACTTGTATATTTTTGCCCAATAGTTTGACATACCATTGTCACTGCAGTGGCAAAGAATGCTAGATAAAACAATTGCAAGAAAATAGATGATTGAATGTGGCCAACTAACGTGATATCTTCACTCAATACTGTAACCACCAAAGCTACACAGGCTCCACCAATAAACTGAAAGGTTGTAAATGCACCACCATCTACACCTGTTGAAAACTTTTTTATCATTAAAATGTGGATTGCATATAAAAAGCCACCACACAATGTTAATAAATCACCAATATTGATAGATAAATCACCATTAAGAGAAACACAACCAATCCCTAGAATACAAATAAATGCTGCAATAAAATTATAAATATCAGGTCTTTTATGATGAATTATCCAAACAAGAAAAGGGACAATCGCACAATAAACAGCAGTTAAAAAAGCATTCTTACCTGGTGTTGTAAAAGATAAACCCCATGTCTGTACATAATATGCAGCAAATAAACAACAACCTGTTAACATACCACCCAATATATTCTCTTTTGATAAATTCTTAATCTTGGAAAAAAAGAGAATTGCTAAGAAAATAGCAGCGAGTACAAAACGTATCAGTAACAATACAGCTGGTGTCAAAAAATCAACTGCACTTTTCATTACAATAAATGAACTTCCCCAAATCAACGCTGCTATAAACAGAAACACTGATCCTTTTAATTTTTGACTCATTTTTTAATCCTTTCTAAAAAGAAATGGTACAAAGTACCATTTTCTTTTTTATCCATTCATTACATCATGGCATCGGTGACAAAGTTCACCTTCCATTTCATCTTCATCATAATAGTTCCAACATCTAGGACATTGAATACCATTGAATTTTTCTGCTTTCATATATGCAGTATCAAATTCTACCAAATCAGTTAAATCATCTGTTAACTCCACTTTAGCAACAATAAATAACTGTTTTAAATCATTAACCAATTGAGCCATATCCTCATATTCATCTTTAAAACAAATTGTTAATTTTGCTTCCATATTAGATTTAATCACTTTTTCATTTCTTAAGTCTTCTAATGCTTTCATAACATCTTTTCTAACCATTAAGAAACGATCATAATATGCTTTAATACTTTCAGCATTATCAATATTCAATAATTCTGGTTTTGGTTCTAAGAATACAGACTCTGCTTTGTTTTCATCACAATGGAAATGATCATGTAATTCTTCTGCAGTAAAGACTAATACTGGAGATAATAATTTCATCATTGTTTTTGCATAATGATACAAGACAGTCTGAACTTGTCTTCTTCTCAATCCGTCTGCTTTTTCAATATAGAGAATATCTTTTGTGAAATCCATATAGAATGCACTTAATGTATTCGTAAAACAATTTAAAATCAATTGATTAGCTTCACTAAAATCATATTGATTTAAAGCTTCTTTATATCCTTTGACAAGTTGATTTAATTCTACTAACATATACTGATCTACACCTTCAAGTTTTGAAGTTTCTACAACATCACAAGATTTAAAATCAGATAAATTTCCAAGAACAAATCTCATTGTATTTCTCATCTTACGATAATTTTCAGCAACTTGTTTCATAATCTCATCTGAAATACGGACATCAGACTGATAAGCAATTGAAGTTGCCCATAATCTTAAAATATCTGCTCCATATTGATTGACCATTTTAATTGGATCAACAGTATTCCCCAATGATTTAGACATCTTATTTCCTTTACCATCTAAAACAAATCCATGAGAAAGGACAGTTTTATATGGAGCACAGCCATGTGCCGCTGTTCCAATAATCAAAGAGGAATTAAACCAACCACGATATTGGTCACTACCTTCAAAATATAAATCAACTGGATATGGATATCCTCTTTCTTTCATAACTCCTGTATGTGATGAACCAGAATCAAACCAGACATCCATAATATCTTTTTCTTTTCTAAAAATACCATTTGGTGAATGCTCATTTGTATAACCTTCTGGCAATAAGAAATTTTCATCTTTTTCAAACCAAACATTAGACCCATATTCTCTAAATAAATGCGAAATATGTTCAAAAACCTCTTTTTCCATAATTGGGGTTCCATCTTCACAATAGATAATTGGGATTGGTACTCCCCAACTTCTTTGTCTAGAAATACACCAGTCACCACGATCTCTAATCATATTATAGATACGGACATGCCCCCATTCATTTAACCAATTGACCTTATCAATTTCACTCAATAATTTTTCTCTAATCTTGTCAATTGAGCAGAACCATTGATCAGTTGCTCTAAAGATAATTGGTTTTTTAGTACGCCAATCATGAGGATAACTATGAGTAATAAATTCAAGCTTTAATAAAACACCCAATTCATCCAGTTTCATTGTCACAGTTTTGTTAGCATCATCAACATACTGACCAGCTAGCCATTCACCACAATCTTCCATCATTTTTCCATGAGCATCAACATTACAATAAATATCTAATCCATATTTTTGTCCAACAACGAAGTCATCCATCCCAAATCCAGGGGCTGTATGAACACAGCCAGTTCCTGCCTCAGCAGTCACATGGTCACCTAGAATAACTAATGATTCACGATCATATAAAGGATGCTGACATGTTATCATTTCCAATTCAGAACCCTTGAATCTTTGTAGAATTTCTTTTTGTTCTAAACCAAATTTTTCCCATAAAGAATCAACAAGTTCTTCAAGTACTAATAATTTGCCCTTTTCACTTTGAACAAGTGCATAAGTATAATCAGCATTTAAACAGATTGCTAAGTTTGCTGGAATTGTCCAAGGTGTTGTTGTCCAAATCACAAAACTTGTCTCATTATCCAAAATACCTTTGCCATCCTTAACTGCAAACTTAACAAAAATTGTAGGACTTTTCACATCATGATATTCAACCTCTGCCTCAGCTAATGCAGATTCACTTGATGGTGACCAGTATACTGGTTTTAAACCTTTATAAATCAAACCTTCCATTGCCATTTTCGCAAAAACATCAATTTGATTTGCTTCAAATTCAGGCATTAATGTTAGGTATGGATGTTTATAATCTGCAAATGTTCCTACTCTTATACACTGCTCCATTTGTTTATGAACCTGTTCCAATGCATATTCACGACATTTTTCTCTAAACTCAGCAGTCGTCATCGCTTTACGATTCACGCCTAACTTTTGAATAGCATTTTCAATTGGTAAGCCATGTGTATCCCATCCTGGAATAAATGGAGTATAAAATCCTTCCATGTTTTTATAACGACAGATAACATCTTTAATAACTTTGTTCATCATATGTCCAATATGCATATTTCCATTTGCATATGGTGGACCATCATGAAATACAAAAGCATCTTTTCCTTCATTTTGTTTAACAACTTTTTCATACATTGATGAATCTTGCCATCTTTGTACATATGCAGGTTCTTTTTTAGGAAGATTCCCTCGCATTTCAAATTCAGTTTTTGGCATTAATAGTGTGTCTTTATAGTTCATATTTTTTCCTTCCTTTCTAAATAAAAAAACGCCCAATAAAGGACGTTTAAACGCGGTACCACCTTTTTTTCATATCACATAGATATGCTCTCAATGTCTTAACGCGACCAACGGCTAATCCCTACTTATTTTCAGGACGCTACTCAGGAGTGATTCATTATAAATTTAACTTCCTTGTTTTCACCAGCCACAAGTTCTCTCTAAGTTTCCTTTATAAACAGTCTCCATCTTCGTAGTTAATTTTCTTTTTCTTCTCTTATTAAACTAAAAATTTCAGATTTGTCAATAGTTTCTAACATATCTTCACTCATTTTTACAACATTTGCTCTAAAATCAATAGCTTCTTGCTTGAAATTATCCATATCTTTAGATAAACCTCTAACATATTCCATTGATTCTTTTAATATCATATTGGCATTTCTTTTAGCCTTTTCAATTAATTCACTCGCTTCTTTTAATGCCAATCTCGCAATCTCTTCATTCGTTTTTTCATGAACATTTAATTCTTTTGTAAGTAAGGTATTTTGTTCATTCAACTGATCTATTTCACCTTGTAAAGATTGGATTGTCTCTGTCTGTTCTTGAATTTGTTGTTTTAACTCATTGATATAATCATCAACCTCAAGCCTATTATAACCTCGAAATTGTCTATCAAATTGTTCCACATCTTTCACCTCACTTATAAAAATACCCTGTCACAACATGATTTCCCTGCTTCGTTTGTCGATTTTCATCTACAAGTTTCACACGCCCATGACGCTTAAAGGATATTATATCATCATTATGACACAAAAAGCTGACTTCTTCAACATCTTTATGATTGACTTTGACATTTCCTGCACGAATTGACTCACTTGCTAATTGTCGAGGAACTTTGTACAATGTAGAAACCACTTTATCAAGTCTAAAACTTGATAAAAAGAAAGTTTTTGTCATATATTGGTGTTGAATTTCAATTGTTTCATTGATTACTTTTAAATGAATTTTAGATTTTTTTATTTGTTTCAAATGCATTTGTATAAATGAATACGTCTGTTGTGTACAAGCAAAGAATAATCTATCTGCATCATAAATATCTCCTATACACTCACGCTTAATACCTAAATTCATCAAAGCACCCAAAACATCTCTATGCTGCAATTTACCAAACTGCTGATGATAAAGAACTTCAACGACTACAATTTCAAAATCTTCTGATAAAACTTCATAAAAATCTGGACAAATAATAAGTCTTTGATTCTCAGCATTTTTAAAGCCACCCTGACAATGAATTTGTAAATCTTGAGTTCCTATTACTTTATATACAATATTCTGTTCATGTGGATTTAAAAAAGCTGTTAATATCATTCTTTGATGATTGAGAGCTTGATAGCGACAATCTAAAATCTTCTTAACAAAGGCTTCATCACCTTTAAAATGTTCTAACATAAGCAAAAAGAAAGTATTAGCAAGAGCTAATACTTATATTATTCTTCACTTTCATTTGAATCCATTGTGATATTTCCACTGACTCCAATATTTTTAGGTGTACACAGAAAAATCTTAGGACCAATTTGTTGAATATCTCCCTCAATCGCAAAGATAACTCCACTCAAGAAATCAATCACACGTTTAGATTGTTCTTTTTGTAAACGATGCAAATTAACTACAGCTGCTCTTTTTTGTTTTAAATAAATCGCTATTTCTTGTGTTTCACTATAGGCTCTAGGCTCAAACAAAACCAAATGACTATCTTTATTTGCACTTAAAGCTCTTACAGCATCACTTGTTTTTGTAGATTTTGCTTTTTCAAACATACTTGTTGTTTTAGCAGGCTCTTCTTCTGTATCTATTTCTACCTCTTCATAAATATCATCGTCTTCATCTTCTTCTTCAAAAAACCATTTTTTTACTTTTTGTCCGTATCCCATGAGGTAACCTCCTTATATTTCTTTCTTTATTATAACATAACCTGTGTATGAAAAAAAGAGAAAATTGTTTCCAATATTTCTCTTTTTACCAAATAAGTTGCTTTATAGCTATTTATTTAACACTCAATATTCACCAATATAACATCTTCTCCTATTGTTATAATATTTTCAATAGGAATAATAAACGTTGGTGGACCTTTAAACACACACAACAATCGAAATGCTGATACACGTTCCACAATAATTGCCTGTATACATCGGCAAAGTGGATCTATTTCAACATCGACAACATAACCAATCTTCGTTCCAGTTGCTGCATTCACAACATCTTTGCATTGTAAAGAAACAAATCGCATACAATCACCCATACAATATATGCAAACACTAGACCATATATTTCTTTAAATGTGATAAAGCCTGTTTTTCAATACGTGAAACCTGTGCTTGAGAAATAAATAGTTCTTTAGCAATTTCACTTTGCGTATGTCCTTTAAAATATCTCTCATTAATAATTTGCAATTCTTTTTCATCCAAGTGATTCATAGCTTCATATAAATCAATTGAATTCTGCATATCTTCCATTTGATTTTTACGGTCCGGAATTTGGCTTTCTAAATCAATCTGTCCATTCCCATCATTTTGAACCTCCTGTGAAAGAGAAGTTACACTATTGGTTGATGATAATGCCTCAACTAATAAGAATTCATCAACATCTAAAATCTTTGATAATTCTTTCGTTGATGCTTCTTTATGATGCTTTTTCATATATTCCTCATTTGCCAATAAAGCTTTATATGCCAAATCACGCATAGACCGTGGAATTCTCATTGGTGAATTATCTCGAATATAGCGTTTAATTTCTCCAATAATTAAAGGGACTGCATATGTGGAAAAACGAACATCTAATGATGTATCAAAATGATCAATAGCTTTGATAAGACCAATCACACCAACTTGGAATAAATCATCTAAATTACTGACTCTCTGATGGTATTTTTGGACTAATGATAAGACCAGTTTCAAATTAGAAAGAACAAGTTTTTCCTTTATATTTTCATCATTTGTTTGATGATATTGATCTAATAAGTTCATCGTTTCCTGATGACTTAATTTTTCGTATTCTTGGATAGTATAACCATTAATTTCAACTTTGTACCTTGACATACTTTCGACTCCTTTGATAGAAGTCTCACCATTTTAAATGACATTATTCATCATCATTCAATTTATTTCGTAACTTTTTGATAATCTTTTTCTCTAATCTAGATATATATGATTGTGATATCCCCAATACCTCTGCAACATCTTTTTGAGTTAATTCATCATGGCCTACCAAACCATATCGCATCATTAATATTTCCTGTTCTCTTTCATTTAAATGATGCAAAGCGCGATAGAATTTTTCTTTTTGATCATTATGTTCAATTTCATCTTGAACAATGTCTTTATCAGTCCCAATAATATCAGACAATAATAATTCATTACCATCATAATCTACATTTAAAGGTTCATCTAAAGATATTTCTTGTCTTAATTTGTTATTTTTTCTTAAAAACATCAATATTTCATTTTCTATACAGCGTGATGCATACGTTGCCAATTTAATGTTTTTATCCATTTTAAAAGTATTGACAGCTTTTACTAATCCAATCGTCCCAATACTAATTAAATCTTCAATACTCCCATTTTGAACAGAATCATACTTTTTAGCAACATAAACAACAAGACGTAAATTATGCTCAATTAACAAGTCTCTAGCCTGAGCATCTCCTTGTTGCAGTTTTACCAAAGCATCTGCTTCCTCTTTACCTTTCAAAGGTGCTTTTAAAACATCATGTCTACCAATATAAAATAGAACTTTCTTTTTGAATAGCCAACGCTTAATCCATTGTAAAATCATAACAAGCCTCCTAGTAACTGAGAATTTAAAATACAATCATACTCGTTAGATGACATCACTCCTACGTAAACATGATGTAGAACTTGATGATTAATCTCTATCTCTTTCATAACAATAATATCTACTGTCTCTACCTGATTTGCTGTCTCAATCACAATGCTATCAATCTTTTCATAAGTCTCCAACAGAGAATGACGAATAAAAATAACAGGATATCCCTTATAAAAAACTTTGTTTCCATTATCTATAAATCCTAAACATTCTTTCCCTAAAAAAGAAACGCTGACCATTTCATCTTTTTGAAGTTTATGTTGGCAAAATGCAATATAAAAATAAAAAATACCAAGTACTATAAATGTAAGAATAAGTAATGAAACAAAATCAAAACCTTCTACTAATAAAACACCCTGGAATATTGTAGAAGATGGTAATATCATCTCCAAAAAAGCCAATAATGAGATATAGACAAATAAAAACAAAGGGTAATAGATATAAGTGAGTTTTTTAAAATAAAAAAGAGTTAAGAGTAAGTCATATAACAAGAGGAACCCATCAAAGAAATCTATAAAAAGAAAAATGATCGATATGTTATAGGTAAGCGTATATTTGAACAGTTCTTTTATAGTCATTTGTTGGTTTAATAAAAAACACAATAATTCAAATGTTAGTAAGATCATCAATGCATTTATAGCATATGTGACTTCCAAATAGACCTCCATGATTTCACCCCTCTTTCATTATAGAAAATATCATGAGAAAATTATGTCAAAGAAAAGATGAGATTCAAGAATTCTCAAATCAAAAAAGTTCCAGCTTAACACCTGATGTCAATCAGTCGTTATTCTTGCTCTCATTCATAAATATATATTGAATTCAATACTATTCGTATTTTCAATGTCATGAAGGATAAATCAAATATCTTATAAAATACAATCATGCAAATTTGATTATTCTTTTATATAAAAAAAGAATGTATAACTTACATTCTTCATGCATATATGCTCTATTCATAATCTTTCCAATACCACCATTTTAATTTGTTAGAATCACGTTTCTCATTTTCAGCATAATAAACTGCCAAACGAAAGACATATAATAAACATCGGTCTTCTTGATAACCTTTATAATCACAAGATTTGATAAATAAGAGTTCGGGATCTTTACCCTTCAAATCATCAATACAATTGATACCGATATGAAACAAATCTTGTTCAATACTTTTCCCTATTCCAGGAATCTTTTGTAAATCACTCATCAATATCTCTCATCTATATATGTATTGATTTCTGCTGCAGTTAATTTTCTGACTTGTGTATGAGGAAACTCAAGATATTGATTTTTTTGATATACTGGTTTCATTAATAAACATTTCTTTTTATTGTTTTTTTGTAAATAAATGTATAAATCTTCATTATTAGCAAATATCTTATATGACTTTCTGCCTTTATCATTTTCTATTTCATAGATACCACAATTTGTTTTCATTGTATAATCAGCAGTTCTTAAATATAGTTTTGCTATATCAAGTGACTTAAATGGAAAGTTCCATCTTTGCAATCCTCTTTGAGGCTCCTTTTCAATGCAGATACAACGTCCACAAGTTCCACAAATATATTGAGTATGATTTTTTAAACATTCTAATGGTTTCAACAATGGTGTTATTCTTGGTGCTTCACTATAACATTCCTGACACATCTTTCTTCCTTTCTTCATCCATCTCTATTGATAACAAAACTATTTCTGAGAAAACAAATATGCTATCCATTGAGAAGAATTTCTTCTTGTCTCAAATGATTTATATCCTTTGTGACTATAAATATAATCAATTTTCCATTGACAAGGCTCCACTTCTTTTTGCTTAAGCAATTCTCTTAAAGCATTACAACGCTTATCTTGCCAGAGATTTCTTTGATTAACTATATAAACCAAATCAGTAAGTGATAACATATATGCTTGCGGAAACATAATATCAGTTATATGTGGACTGATTGGCTTTCCATTTGATAATCTTTGAAACATGCTATGTTTAAGCATATACTCTATTCCTAAATCAATAAAACATTCTACTTCTTCATCTTTATACTGAGTCATCTTCGCATATGTGATGAGGGCTCTTACTGTTTTTCCTATCCCAATATAACAAGGTGTTGCATGCATACAGCCACCATGCTTACAAATCCCATCATATGCCCATGCCGTTTTTTGATTTCTTTCAAAAATTTGATATTTTTTGATCCAGTTTAAAGCATTTTTAACTTCTTGCGATTCTGACAATCCCAATCTCGCATATGCCTCCATAAGCATAGCGTTATAACAGGGCACTATATAATGAACACTCCCTGTATACGAAAACCCCAAAGGTGTAGATAATTTATCTGAAACAAAATTAATGATTTTATTTGTGTAGTTCAAGCGTTCAATATAAGGGATTTCAGACAAACAAATCAATCTAAAAATATTAAAAAAAGCATTTTCATCATAATCTTTTGTTAATCTTTCTACAATCTTTGAACCCATGAGCAAATCTTGAATTTCGACATCAGTCAGTTCTTTACATTCATCATAATATTGTCTTAAAAGCAATGCTGTATCCAATCTTACCCCTCCTATACTACATTTATCAACTGATATAATGCTTCTTCTTTTGTACCTACAAAGAAAAAATTCTTTCCATGGTTAGATTCATAAACAAAATCATGAAATGACTGACTCATATACTGTCTAAAATCACCATAGATAGCAACCTTAATATGATAATTAACAAACTTTTGAAGAATTTCTCCTGCTAATCTTGTTTTTAAATGATAAAAATCATCAGATAAGGCTTCTTGATTGAGAATAATCCTTTCAGCATTGGTTTCATATTGAACTGACATAGCAAAATCTAATGCATCCTGAACATCTTTAATAATAACTGTATCACTTGATACAACTGCAATAATTATATCATTATGTATAACACTTTC
Source organism: Coprobacillus sp. (assembly GCF_984815275.1). NCBI lineage: Bacteria > Bacillati > Bacillota > Erysipelotrichia > Erysipelotrichales > Coprobacillaceae > Coprobacillus > Coprobacillus sp. The sequence continues at coordinate 24,289 of NZ_CFJNYH010000005.1, read as the reverse complement.
AATTTTCATGATTTCCTCCCAAGAATATCCCTACTATTGCAGCAAATATTTATATAAGACAGCTATTTTATGGTGATACCCTATAATCTTATAAATTATATACCCATGCAACAAGATGATTTTTCTAAAGTATACCATATTTAGTTGCATATTTCAATACAATATGCAACTTCATCTATAAAGATAAACCGTTTTTTCTTTATAAAAATTTTCATTATATAATTATAATATCTATACTCAAAAAAGGCCAATCAAGGCCTTTTGATCTCTTATTCAGTTTCTAATTTTTCAATAAGTTCAGGTAATTCATTCAAATTCATAATAACAGCATTAGCTCCATTATCAACATATATCTGTTTAGTTTTTGTGATAGCCATCATCTTTTCATCCGGACTCAACAACTGATATTCTTCTTCGCTATACCCCATTAAAGAACTTCCTTCTATGACACCAATGGCATAAACACCTGCATTGACTGCTTCTTTGATATCTGATACAGTATCTCCAACCTTGATTATATGATGAACACTCGTTAAATGTAAGTTCATCATATTCTTAAATATCATATAAGGATATGGACGACCAAAATGTTCAGTTGCATCAGGTGAACACCAGCAATCTGGTTCATAACCTTGTTCTTTTGCACTCTTTAAAACAGGTTCCATCATCATATCAGTATAACCAGTTGTCGATCCAATCTTTAGTCCTTTTGTACGTAATTTTTGGACTGTCTCCACGACGTATGGTTTGATTCTTGTGTGTTGTGTTATCCCTTCCATTAATGCTTTTTCAAAAATATCATAAATATGATGAACATCTTCATCAGTATATGAACGCTGATAAACATCTTGAAATTCTTTTTTTAATGAATCCATCTCTAACATTGTTTTGATATGATCAATCTTTAACATCCCCATAGGTTGTCTAATTTCATCAAAAGTTGGATGCAATCCATAAGCCTCAAAAGCATCATGAAATGCCTGCACTGGTGCAAAACAACCATAATCAACTGTTGTTCCTGCCCAATCAAAAATCACTGCCTCTATTTTCATTCGCTATACCTCCGCTAAGAAATCACGAATAATATCACATAGGTTTAAGATATCTTCTTCATAGATTTCTCCAATATTTCCAATTCTAAAAGTTTCTGCTGTTGTTAACTTCCCAGGATAAATGGCATATCCTCTTTTTTTAATATATCGATACATATCAGGAAAAGCAAACTGTTTGTTTTCCGGGTAGTAGAAAGTTGTAATAATTGGTCCCTGATATTCAATATCAACATAACTTGCCATACCCATCTCAGCCATTTTTTGAATTAATAAACGATTGTTGTTATAATAACGTTTTGATCTGGCTGCAATGCCACCTTCTGCTAACAATTCTTCAAGAGCCTTTGAGAAAGCAAGAACAACATGAGTTGGTGAAGTAAAACGCCATTTCCCATCTTTTTCCATTGTTTTCCATTGATCATACAAATCCAATGATAAACTTCTTGCCTTACCTTGACTTTCTATTAACAATTGTTTATTTGCAATAATAAATGAAAATCCTGGAACACCCTGAATACATTTATTTGCACTACTAATGAGAAAATCAATGCCTAATTTTCCAACTTCTATATCAACGCCACCAAAACTACTCATAGCATCAACAATAAAGACTTTTTGATGTTCTTTCACAACTTTCGCAACACTTTCAATGTTATTTAAAATGCCTGATGTTGTTTCGCTATGCACCATAGCAACATGTGTAATCGAAGAATCTTCTCCTAATATTTGAATCACTTTCTTTGCATCTGGACTTTCGTTCTCAGCAAATGATATAAATTCATATGCAACATGTGCATGTTCACAAATATCCCTCATTCTATCACCATATGCTCCATTAGCTATAATCAAGAGTTTTTCATCATCGCCAACCACACTTGTGATAACCGATTCTACTCCAAAAGTTCCACTTCCCTGCATCAAAACAACTGTATAATCATCTTGAGAAACATGTGCTAATTGTAAGAGTTGCTTTCTTATTTTTAAAGTGATTTTTTTATAGTCATCATCCCATGTACAATGATCAAATAACATTTCCTGTTTCACTGTAGATGTTGTCGTTAAAGGTCCTGGTGTTAATAACTTATAGTTCTTCATTCTTATTTCTCCTTGCATTCTTCTGATAATTGTTGATGTTTCTTTAATAAATCAGCTGTTAATTTTTCTTTAAAAACTTTTGGATAGGCAGATTTATATGCTGATGAAGATGTTTCTCCATCATATAATGGATTTGGATAAGTTTCTAATAATTCTTTTCTGCCATGATCTATAATACATTGAGCCATCTTCATTGCTAATTTTTGATGGTCACTTCCTTTTTTATTAACAACTGCAACTGACTCAGTCAAACTAAAATTCCCTTCAGTTGGATCAATATAATCAATTGGTAATCCTGATGTTTTATCTCTGACTGCTTGGTGTCTTAAACCAAATCCAATCGCAACTTCTCCAGTTCTAACTTTTTTAATAGGTCCTGAGCCAGATTCTTCAATATGTGCTCCTGCGTTACTGTAGATACCTTTTAAAATATCCTTTGCTCCCTCTTCACCATATTCACTCACAATGCCTTGAATCAGTAACCACGCTGTTGATGAAGATGAAATATCAGTCACAGATATCATATCTTTATATTCTGGTTTTGCTAAATCTTTCATACTTTTTGGAGCAGTTAATTGATTTGTTTTTAACTCTTCAGTATTGACAATAATTGCCCCTTCTTGTGAAGTGATTGGTGCATAAAAATTTGGATACTCTTCTATTGATTTTGTATCAAAATCCAAATCAACAAACATATCATTTTGGTCTTGTGCACTCTCTAAATAGAAAGAACTCATTGTGACCAAATCAGCTTCAATATTTGTTCCTTCAGCTAATAGTTTCCCTCCTAATTCACTTGTTCCAAAAGTTTGAAATAAATATTGACCTTCATAACCATTTTTATCTAAAGCATTTTTCATTGCTGTAACAGCCTCATCATCCGCATTAGAATAAATAACCACCTGATTTGTAGCTGACTGACACCCTGTCAATAATGTTGCACATAAAAGTGCAGAAGCTAATGTCCCTTTTAATAATTTTGATTTCATTTTGTTTTCTCCCTTTTCTTTCGATGTGTGAAATAATAGAACAATCCTTTTGCAATAAAATTAATGATGAAAATAAAGATTGATAACACAAAGATTTCATTGAATTTTGCAAAGTGTTGAAGTTCCTTGATTTTTGTTGTCATAACCATTGTTCTTGCTCCAGCAATAAAGATAACTGCACTGACTGTCACCATAGCATTAATAAAATAATAGCTAAAAACTTCTAAAAGAGATGATAATGCATTGGGTGTAACAACTCTCAGAATAGTCTTGAACCAACTATCACCCATTAATCTTGCTGTTGTTTCATAGCCGGCATTCATTTTCATTAACGAATTCTTCATCATTAAATAGGGTGATGAGAAAAAATGAACAATATTGCAAACAATGATAATGACAAAAGTATTTTGAATGGGTGATCCTGAAAATATCAATAAATAAGCAATACCAATAACCATTCCTGGAACTGTATTTGTAACCAAAGCAATTGTTTCAATCACTTTCTTCAATTTAGGATGAATAGAACTTCTGGCAACAGCCAAAGCAGCTCCATAAACTACAAGTGTTCCAGTGATTGCTGTCAAAATAGCAACAATCAGCGAATTTTCTATAACCCCTATAAGCGCGGGCTCCATTAAGACAGCTTCTACATGATTCAACGTTAATGACATATCGTAAGGCCACATTTGAATAAATGGAACAATGAAAATAACCATGAATATAGCCAATACAAATACATTGATCATCAGTCCAATCAAACTCCAGAAAACGTCTCTCAAAGCATTTTTCTTAAATTCAATTGTTGAAATTTTGTTATAGCGAATGTTATACCTTTCTAAGTAATGAAGCAATGCAATACTTAAGACTGATGGCAATAACATAATCATTGCAACAACTGCACCATTGGCAAAGTTAGGAATACTTCCTAACATTTGATTATATAAGACACTCGCAACCACTTCAAACTGTCCGCCTACTGATGCTGGAATCCCAAAATCAGTAAAACTCAGAAAGAAAGCCTGAATAAAAGCTGCTGCCAAAGTCCCTAACATAGGTTTTAAGAGTGTTATGACAAAAGTTTTGAATGAGTTATCATCCATCAACTTAGAAACAATAATAAACTTTTTGTCAATATATTCCATAGCATTATGAATAAGCATAAAGGCAATAGGAAGTGTATAAATAACATATCCCAGTAATAAACCACTTATGCCATAAATATCAAAGAGCTGATGACCAAAGACTTTTGTCCATAATCCCTGTTTTCCAAATGAATATATAATCGCAAATCCATAAGTGATTGTTGGCAACAACATAGGAAGCATTGTCATATTCTTCATAAACTTTTTTAAGAGAAGAGGAATATTGGTATAATGAATAGCATAAGCCATCATAAAAGCTAAAAATGTTGTGATCAACGCACTTAATCCTGAGACAAGGAAACTATTTTGTAATGCTGTTAAAAATCCTTTTTCACCAATAACCTGAATGTAATTTGCAAAGGAGAAGTTTCCTTGACTCTGAAAAGATTGTATAAGTAATGAGCCAAGTGGAAGAACAAGGAAACAAGCAAAGAGAACAATAATAAACCAGTAGATTGCTTTGATTTCAAAGTTCTTTTTCATATTTATACCATTTGTTCTTGCATAGGATGAAACAGCGCAAAGATATTTCTTCTTTTGATTTCCAATTGATTTAAAATAAAGTCTTGTACAAAATCACAACTTGGCTGATTCATAATATCTTCTGGTTTTCCATATTGAGAAATTTGACCTTCATTAATAATTAAGACACGATCTGATAATGTCAAGGCTTCTTCTGGATCATGTGTAACAATGATTGTTGTTAAGTTATATTCTTTAGCAATCATCTTAATTCTTTCTTTAATAGATTCCTTTATAACACCATCTAATGCACTTAATGGTTCATCTAATAATAAAATTTTAGGTTTCATAACCAGTGTTCTAGCCAAGGCCACACGCTGTTTTTGTCCCCCAGATAATTGATCAATACGTTTCTCTAAATGTTTTTCTAATCCTAATAAATGAACAAGTTCCTGAACTTCTTCTGGTGATGAAATTTGTGGTTTGTTTTTTAAACCATATGTTATATTTTCAAAAGCAGTGAGATTTGGAAATAATGCATAGTCTTGAAAAACAATATTAAACCCTCGTTGTTCCATTGGAACATGTGTCATATCCTGTTCATTAAAAAGAATGCGTCCCTCATCTATTTCAGTAATACCAAGAATAAGATTTAGTAAAGTTGTTTTCCCACTCCCTGATGGTCCTAAAATGGATACAATCTCGCCATTAGGTATTTCTAATGATAAATCATTAAGAATATGAACCCCATCAAATGATTTTTGTATATGTTCTAGTTTTAACATTTTTTTCCTCCTGTCCTTATTGACACTTGCATTATGCCAAGTTCTTAAATATTTTTCTACACATATTTCTTTAAGAGTTTGTTAAGGATTTGTAAAGTCAAAAAGACCATAGATGTAGTTTCTCTACATCTTTTGGTCTTCTTTTTGGAATCCTCTTTTTTTAATAAGTTGACTATATGTATCTAATTTTTTTGTGTATTTTTGGTAATCGCAGAATAGGATTCCAACATATAGCATATCAATAATACTTGTTTGTGTTGTTCGTGAATAAATGGCATCCCCATATAAATATTGTTTTTGACTTGTATATAAGGAAACGTCACCATATTGATGAATCAATGCATTCTCAAAATTACTGATTGTTATTGTATGAGCTTGACTCTTATGTGCTAATTTCAATGTTTCAATTGTATTGACAGAATTACCTGAATAAGAAATACCAATGGCTATATCATCTTGACTAAGATTTTGAGCATTAATATTTTGTAAATAATAATCGTTATAATAGTGTACATCTTTCCCTAAATATAACAGTTTTGTCATCAAATCAACAGCAACACTAGCTGAGTTTTCAACAGCATAAATGCTAATATGCTGTGCATTATGTAACATCCTTACTGCTTTCTCAAAAGAATCGACAGAAATTGATTTTAATGTATCTTCAAGCATTTGAATTGTTGTTGCAATCATTAAAGATGGAATATCCTGAATTTTACTCAATTGTGTAATATCAAAACCATAAAGAAAATGAGTATGAGTTTCATTTGACTTTATTAAATGATATTTCAACTGTTTAAATCCCTTATATCCAATCGCTTTAACAAAGCGCATAATAGTTGGTTGTGAAACACCAACTTCTTTTTCAATAAGTGACATTGATAATGTTTCAATACTATTATTATAATTCAGAATATAATCAGCAACCTTTTTTTCTGATGGACGTAACTGATTATAAACAGTTTGAATTTGAAACTGTATTGTGTCTTCCATAATTTCCTCCTTGTAGAAAAACTACATTTTTGTTGCTTTTCTATACTCTTATTATCTAAAATTTTTTTCTACACGTAAAATCTTAATACGTTAAGAAAATGTAATATTTATATTAAGAAAATGATTTAGACACAAAAATCATGAATAACTATCGAAAAAACTACTTTTTTATAATGAAATATATATATCAATCAAATAAAAAAGACATATTTACTTATTGAAATATGCCTTTCCCTATTTGATTATTCTGAAACCATACGATCTAAACGTGCACGACGTTTTTTAGCATCTTTTTCACATTTTGTCATTAATGCTTCAGCATGTTCAGGATTCACTTTAGCTAACATTGCAAATCTGTTTTCATTTAATAAGAAATCTTTGAACTTAGTAAAATCAGGTTCTTTAGAATCAATTTGTAATGGATTCTTTTCTTGATCTTCTAAACGTGGATCATATCTGAATAAGTTGAAGTAACCACATTCAACAGCACGTTTTTGTTCAATTTGATGATTTGCTAAACCACCTTTAATACCATGCTCAATACATGGAGCATAAGCGATAATTAATGATGGTCCATCATAAGCTTCTGCTTCTTTCATAGCTTTAATTGTTTGCATTGGATTAGCCCCCATAGAAATTTGAGCTACATAAACATGTCCATATGCCATAGCAATTTGAGCCAAATCTTTCTTAGAAGCTGATTTACCTCCAGCAGTGAATTTTGCAATTGAACCAGCTTGTGAAGATTTAGAAGATTGTCCTCCTGTATTAGAGTAAACTTCTGTATCAAGCACTAAGATATTAACATTTTGATCACTTGCTAAAACATGGTCAACTCCACCGTATCCGATGTCGTATGCCCAACCATCTCCACCGATAATCCATTGTGATTTTGTAACCAATTCACCTTTCATATCTAATAAAGGTTTGATTCCTTCACATTTTGAAGTTTCAAGTAATGATACTAATTGATCGTATAATTTTCTTTCTTCTTCACGTTGACCTTTCACACCTTCATATTGAGTTAATACTTCTTGAAGTTCAGGTTCACAATTTGCTTTGTTATCTCTAATGATTTCTAAAATATGTTTAGCCATATAGTTTTCAGCTAGTTTCATACCAAAACCATATTCAGCATTATCTTCAAATAATGAGTTAGCCCATGCAGGTCCTTGACCATTTTCATCAACTGTACATGGAGTTGATGGTGTAGATCCTGAATAGATTGAACTACATCCTGTTGCATTAGCAATTCTCATATCTTTACCAAATAATTGAGAAGCCAAACGGTAATATGGAGTTTCACCACATCCACCACAAGCTCCAGAAACTTCAAAGTATGGTCTCATGAAACCAACACCTTTAACAGTAGTTAATGGATAACGATCAGCCTTATAAGATACTTTTGTATACATATAATCAGCTAATGGCGCATGATCCAATTCTTCTTTTACTGGTACCATAGTTAAAGCTTTCTTTCCTGCTTTACCTGGACATTCAGTGACACAAAGACCACATCCAACACAATTATCAGGTGAAACTTGGATACGGTATGCCAAACCATCAACATTCTTACCAATTGGTTTTAAGACATCATCATGGATATCTTCTGGTAATGCATTCATTTCTTCATCATTTAATAAGAATGCACGAATTGTTGCATGTGGACAAACCATAACACAGTTATTACATTGGATACAGTTTTCTTTTTCCCAGCGAGGAACTTCAACTGCAATTGCACGTTTTTCTTTTAAAGCAACACCTGATTGCATAGAACCATCTAACTTATCCATGAAAGCAGATACTGGTAAATCGTAACCATCTAATGAATTGATTGGTGATACAAAGTTATCGAAATGATCATCACCAGTACGTTGACGTGTCTCATTAACTGTTAAATTAGCCCAATCAGCAGATACAGGAACTTCTACAATTGCATCTTTTCCAGCATCGATTGCTTTATAGTTTAATTCAACAATAGCGTCACCTTTTTTACCATATGTTTTCTTAGCCATTGCTTTCATATATTCAACAGATTTCTCAATTGGTAAAATTTGTGGATTTAATGCAAAGAAAGCAGATTGAAGAATTGTATTTGTTCTTCTTCCCATACCAATTTCACTTGCCAATTTATTTGCATTAATGATAAAGAATTTAGCATTCTTATCTGCCAATTGTTTTTTCAAACGATTTGGTAAATAATCAACAACTTCTTTTTCATCAAATTCAGTATTTAATAAGAATGTTCCACCCTTTTTCAAATTCTTCAACATATCGAATTTGACAACATAGTTATCTAATGAACATGAAATAAAATCAGCATTATTAACATAATAAGTTGCACGAATTGGAGTATGTCCAAATCTTAAGTTAGAACGAGTTGCTCCACCTGCTTTTTTACTATCATAAGCAAAATAAGCTTGTGAATATAAATCAGTATGGTCCCCAATAATCTTAATAGAAGATTTATTAGCAGATACCGTACCATCAGATCCTAATCCATAGAATAAACAAGATGTGTAATCAGCATCAACAGTAAATTCATCATCTTCTTTTAATGACAAATGAGTGACATCATCATGAATACCAATTGTAAATGAATTAAATGGATCAGTTTCTAATAAATGATCATAAACACCTTTAATTTGACGAGGTGTTGTATCTTTAGAACCCATACCATAACGACCACCAATGATATTGATATCTTTATCTTTTAAAACAGCAACAACATCTAAGTATAATGGTTCACCAGTTGATCCGATTTCTTTCGTACGGTCTAAAACAGCAATTTTCTTAACTGTTTCTGGTAAAACATCTAATAAATATTTTGGAGAGAATGGTCTATATAAGTGAACTTTGATTAAACCAACCTTTTCTCCATTTTTCATCATTTCATCAATTGTTTCTTTTACAGTTTCTGTTACTGATCCCATTGCAACGATAACTCTATCTGCATCTGGTGCTCCATAATATGTAAATGGAGCATATTCTCTACCAGTAATTTCAGAAATCTTTTTCATATAATCAGCAGCAATTTCTACAACAGCATCATAATGTTTATTTTGAGCTTCTCTACCCTGGAAGTAGATATCATCATTTTCAGCCCCACCACGTTCAATAGGATTTGTGTGTGGATTCAATGCATTGTCTTTAAATTTCTTTAATGCTTCTTTATCTAATAAACTATCTAGAACTTCATAATCCATAACTTCTACTTTTTGAATTTCATGAGATGTTCTAAAACCATCAAAGAAATGAATAACTGGTACACTTGCTTTAATTGCTGTTAAGTGAGCAATTCCACCTAAATCCATAACTTCTTGAACACTATGAGAACAAATCATAGGGGCACCAACTTGACGACAAGCATATACGTCTTGATGATCACCAAAAATATTTAACGCACGTGTTGCAAGTGCTCTTGCAGCCACATGGAATACACCAGGTAACAATTCACCTTGAATTTTATAAAGGTTTGGAATCATTAATAACAAACCTTGTGAAGCAGTAAAAGTTGTTGCTAAAGCACCACCTTGTAAAGCTCCATGAACAGCCCCTGCTGCTCCCGCTTCTGATTGCATTTCAATAACATTTACAGAAGACCCAAAAATATTCTTCATCCCTTGAGCAGCCCAAGCCTCAGCGTTTTCTGCCATTGGAGAAGATGGGGTAATTGGATAGATACTTGCAACTTCACTAAATGCATAGGCCACGTGCGCAGCTGCAGTATTTCCATCCATAGATAAATACTTTTTAGACATAATTTTCTTTCCTCCTATATATCTATAGTATACTCTTTTCTCTTGTGAATTTCCATATCAATTTATTTAAAATCACTGGGAAGTATATGCTAACTCCCAAATATATCCATATGTTCACAAAACTACTAGTTCATTTTCATTTGAAAAGCACGTAATCACAAAAATAGACTTTTTTTTCCATAAAAAAAATGATAGAATATTGAAGAATAAAGACAAAGGAGTTCATTCATGAAAAAAAGAAACTGTTTTATTGGACAATCAGGTGGTCCAACAACTGCTATTAATGCTTCATTAGCTGGGATTATTGCAGAATGTATTGATACTCAACAATTTGCTCATGTTTATGGGATGATTAATGGAGTCAAAGGTTTATTAGAAAATAAATATATGGATTTACTTGAAATCTTTAAAAGCACTGAAGATTTAAACCATCTTAAGCATTCTCCTGCTATGTATCTTGGATCATGTCGCTATAAATTGCCAGAGTTTCAAGAAGATCCACAAACATATCAATTGTTATTTCAATTATTTAATGAATTAGAAATCACTGATTTTTATTATATTGGTGGAAATGATTCAATGGATACAGTTGCTAAACTATCAACATATGCGAAAACTATTGATTCTCATATTCGTTTTATTGGCATCCCAAAAACTATTGATAACGACCTTATGGGAACTGACCATACACCAGGATTTGGATCAGCAGCAAAATATGTTGCAACCTCTATGTTAGAAATAGCTTATGACAGCTCTATCTACAAACTCAACGCTGTCACTATCGTCGAAATTATGGGAAGAAACGCTGGATGGTTAACTGCCGCAAGTGCACTTGCAAGAACAGCATATAGCGATGCACCTGACCTCATTTACTTACCAGAAGTTCCCTTTAGCAAGAAAGCCTTTTTAGAAGATATTCATGCAGTGTTCAAAAAAAAGAGAAGTGTTATTATTGCTGTAAGTGAAGGAATTAGAAATGAAAACGGTGAATTCTTAGACTCAGATTCAAAATATGCAAAGCGTGATGCTTTTGGTCATATTCTTCATTCGGGCACAGGAAAAGTATTAGAATCTATGGTCTATCAAGAATTTAAATGCAAGGTAAGAAGTATTGAATTAAATGTTTTACAAAGATGCGCAATGCATATTGCATCAGCTGTTGATTTAGATGAATCATTTGAAATCGGACGTTATGCGGTGAAAACATCTATGGCTGGAGAAACAAGTGTTATGATGGTCTTCAATCGTACCAGCAATAACCCCTATACTATAGAATGTGATTTTAAAGATGTGACTTCAATTGCCAATCTTGAACAGCGTATTCCTGTTGAATGGATTAATGAAGATCATAATGATATCACGCAAGACCTTTACAATTATCTTTATCCATTAATACAAGGCGAGATTGCAATTACATATGAAAATGGTGTTCCACAATATGCAAACATAAATCATTTAAAAAACAATTAAGAGGTTCAACCTCTTTTTTTATTTCAATATCATTGCTTTCTATAATAAAAAAATCAGGAATAACCCTGATTTTCAATGGAAGACTTCAAATATATTTTTCACAACAATATTCATTCTCTAATCACATGACCTATTTGCTTCACCAATACTCCTTATTTTTGTAAAGATATCTCTTCTTTATAAATAACCTAATATAAATTTAAAACAAATTTTCCTATAAAATGGCAGAGTCTTATATATTTGGTGTGAGAATAAAGAATAATATTCTTCAACCTCTTTTAATTCTTCATCACTTATTGTATGGGTTGAGAATTTCGCCTTATATGCCAACATTTCAATATCATCCTGAATATATCCTCCATAACGAGAGATACGTTTCATTCTTTGATAATAAAGAATGATTTTTTGATTTGATGATTTATGCCTCAATTTGAGCTTAAATGCTTTTGTTGAAACCAATCTATAAAGGAAAACAATTGCTAAAAAAATAAATCCTCTTATTATATAATCACTATATCCCAAAATACCCTGGTACCAAAGAGGTTCCTGTGTTTCTAATATATCGGAATCTGGTGTCTCTATAGGCGTTTGAGTATCAGGCTGATCTTGATTTGGTGGCTGCTCAGTGTTAGGATTCGTTGCTTGAGGTGTCTCTTGGCTGTCATCTGTTAAATTATCAAGCATTGTACCTAATGAATCCACGCCAGAGGATGAATCTGTTGGTGTCATATCTATCGGTATCCATCCAATTCCATCATAGTATATTTCTATCCATGCATGCGAACGATTATTACGAATTTCAGCTACACCATCTTTAAAATCACTAGATTTCATGACAAATCCGCTGACATAACGTGATGGAATTCCCAGGCAGCGTAACAATAAAGCTCCCGTTGTTGCAAAATGTGTACAACTCCCTTTCTTTGTTTGAAATAAGAAATTTTCAACAAAATCTGCTCCAGCAGGCAATTCTCCTGTCTTTAATGAATATGTTGTTTGCTTTTGCAACATATATTGAACTTGATTTGCTATTTCTATAGGATTTGAATAATTGGTTAAATCTTTTCTCGTAAGATAACCATTATCTTCTAAATTTGAATCAATAAATTGATTTAAATTCTCCCTAAGTTGATCTGGGACATTCAAGTATTCATCCTCGACATATTGCTGATAATCCAAGTATTGTTCACGAGGAAAACTATTCAGTGTTTTTAAAGATTCTATATCATATGCGAAAACATCAAAAAATTCATCCGTTCTTTTAAAATACGAATCAGCAATAATTTCATTTTGTGTATCAGCAAAATATGGAACTAACTGATAACTTGTTGATTTTTTTGGAGTCACTTTAACTTGTTGAAAAATTACATCTGTATATTGTTCTTTTATATAATTTGTATATAGAGTCACAGATCTAGAATCTTCAAAATTTTTAATAACAGGTTGCCATTTATTATTTTCATAATGCGCCAGAGAATATCCTCTTAAATAAGAAGAGAATGGTTCAGAAGATTGTACAGTTAAAGCTATACTATGACTAAGTGTAATATCTCCTGTTGGCAGACCACCATTAATTGAGGGACTTAACCCAGTTCCATTATGACTATCTCCAAAGAACCCATCAAACCAATTGGTTATTTGAGTCGACACTGATGTTGAACTTTGTCTAAAAATTGGATTTGATTCTAAATTTATACTTGAAAAAATGAGAATAAAAGATAAAAAAAGAAGAAAACATATTTTTAAAATAGGTTGTTGTTGTTTTTGATGTTTCAATATTGCACTAAATAACAATTCATATATCAGAAAACCAATAACACAATAACTTGTTATACTATTCAACTGATGTTTTATAAATACTGGAAAAAGAAATATAAATAAACATAACAGTAATTTGATATAAGTAAGTTTCTTCTGTGTAACAGTTGAAACAACTAAATAAACAATGGGAATGCCAATCATAAGGTAGAATAATATCGGAACAATACCACCTACTAATTGAGCATTTTTAAACAATTCATCAAACCGTAAAAAATAATCAAACTTAATGACTACTTTTAATTGATCAATAACACTTTCAAATTGGTAAGATGTATAACTTAAAACAAAACAAACAATCCATCCAATAATAACACATAAAAAACCAGATTTATAACTTTTTAGCATCGTCAAATACACAATACCTGAGAAAATAATGAGTAGAAATAATCCTGATACAAACTCTTCAGGAAAATACAAAGAATAACCTAACCCTCCACTTAAACCAACAACGCCCAAAATAATAATCACAAAGTCTAAGCAGATGTTACACTGTTTTTGAGGTAACTTTAAAATCAAGTTTTTCATTTTTCATACACCTCAATTCCTTGACTAGAGACAACAAAGACACTCAGATAATCATGATTTTGTGCTAAAGCACTTTGATATTTTAAACTCATATCTTTCAATATTCTTTTCATACATTCTCGCAAATGTTCTTGATTTAAAATCAGTTCTGGTACCATCCCCTCAGTATGTGATTGAGGACATAAAATTTCAAAATGAACTTGTCTTTTCAATAATAAAGAACAGAGTGAATAAAACCTATCCAAAGCTTGATTATCTTCTCTCATGTGATGAAGTTCAACAGCCAATAGTATTTTTTTAACAATAGGTTGACTTCCTATTTTTACAAATAACTCATCTTTTTTCAAAGAAGCTTTCCAGTGAATATGTCTCAATGAATCATGTTCATGATATGGACGTAAATCAAAAATTTCCAAATAATCTTCACCTGACTGATAAGGCGAATATTCAGTAGACTCTTGTGTAAATCCAACAGTATTTTCTAATTGCATATCTATAGGTATCAATGATGGAAAGACATAGAAGTAAGCATGTTGATTTGAGCTTCTTTTGAAATGAATACAACCAAGCAAATCAAAGCAATAAATATGATGGATTTGAACATAATAATAACCACAGTCATCAATTGTTAAAGCATCCATGGCGAGTTGATCATAGATTTTCTGTTTGCGACGATAGATGACTTTTCCTAAACTATCAATAACACTATAATCAACAATCAATGAACCACAATGGAACAAACTCTTATCCACTCTTGTAAATGTCATATAAAGATTTTCATGTCGCTCTAGAATAGAACGATGACATGTTACAATGACATCCGTCATTCTCATACTTTTGTAACTCACTATCACAGAAAAAAAGAAGAGCAAGACACCCAATGCAAATAACAAAAACAAAAAATAACCTAACAGTAAGCTCCATACCCCATATAGAAATATCAAGACACAAAGATACTTCATAAGTCCTTTATACATTATTCAATACCTGGCTCTCGAATGTGATCAAGAATATCATCTAACAAACTATAAGCTGACATTTCCTTCATTTTTGCATCATAATTTAAAATGATGCGATGGGCAAGTACCATATGTACAACGTCTTTTACATCTGATGGAATAACATAATCTCTATCATGCATAAAAGCACATGCCTTGGCAACCTTCATAGTTGCTAATGAGCCACGTGGACTAGCTCCCTGTTCAATATATTCATTGTGTCTTGTCGCATCAACAATAGCAACAATATAGTAGTATATTTCATCACTTATGAAAACCTGATCAACCTGTTTTTGAAAAGTTGTCATCATTTGAGGTGTTATTATTGCTTGAATCGTATCTAGCGGATTACTTATCTGACGATTTTTCATAATTTCAACTTCATCAGTAATACTAGGATATCCCAAATTCAATCTAACCATAAAACGATCCAACTGTGAATCTGGCAACAACTGTGTTCCAGCAGAACCAAAAGGATTTTGTGTTGCAATCACAAAGAATGGTTCTGGTAAAACATATGTATTTCCATCAACAGTCATCTTCCCTTCTTCCATTAACTCAAGTAATGCAGCTTGTGTTTTACTAGAAGTACGATTAATTTCATCAGCTAGCAGCAAATGACAAAATGCTATACCTTCCTTATATTCAAAAGTGTTTTTTTGAGGATTATACATCGTAAAACCAACAATATCACTGGGCAAGACATCTGTTGTTAATTGAACACGATGATAATCTAGTGTCATACTCTTAGATAGTGCTAATGCTAAATTTGTTTTTCCCACTCCAGGTATATCTTCTAATAAAATATGGCCTCGTGCCAATAACGTCATGATAATTTTTTCAATGATTTCATCTTTACCAACAACTGCTTTTTTTATTTCTTCAATTACTTGTTTTATTTCTTTCATGCATTCATCTCCTTATACTCATATAAATATAGTATATCTTATAATCATACATTTGAGAATATAATTTAAAAAGAAAAGAGCATTTTCATGCTCTTAAGATTTCTTTAATTTTAAACGACTTACCAATTGAATTAAGATATAAAATAAGACTGCAAACCCTAATATTATTGCCATATTCATTATGATTGGCTGTAACTCAGTCCAAGAATAGCCAGACAAACTAGCAATTTTATTATTGCCATCAATAAACCAGTAAGATGGTGTCAACTTAGCAATATTTAAAACAAATGGTGCTAAAAACTCTTGGGGAACAAATGCCCCTGCAATGAAACTCGTTCCTAACCCAACAACCGTTGATATTCCGCTTACCAATTCACGATTATGTGTAACAGTCGTCAGGAAGAAACTAAAGACAAGTATAAAGATAACCAAAACAAAAGAATTTAATATCAGCAATAGTCCTGCATTGGTTAACATTGTTGCTCCATATAATGCAAAACTTGCTATCACATATAATGACCATACTCCTATGGATGTGATAATATTTCCTAATAGAAGTTGACGATTAAAACTCTGATATGAAATTGATGACACCAAATTTCTACGACGAATTTTTTCTTCATTAAAAGAAATCATCACCATTGAGACAACAACAATAATAATTGCCAGCAACGTATAATTTGCAAAATTATAGAAAGTGGTCGCTTTTGCAATGTTGTTATCAACAACAACATTATGGAAATCAACGTCAGTATGAATATTTAAATCTCTACTCACATATTGAGTCAATTTATCATCTGCTATATCTGCCTTTAAATAAAGTTTAGCAGTATTTAAATATTTATTCATCAAAGTCTTAGAATACATAGAATTATATGAATCTGGCACTTCCATTGTTTCAATTTTCACATCTTTATTGTTTAAAAAATCATCAGTGAATCCTTTAGGAATGATCATAATATAATCAACTTTTCTAAAGAACAATGCATCTCTAAGTTCCTCATCACTATCCTGAATATTAACATACTCAGCATTCTCTTTAATATATTTTTGAAAGGAATTTATAAATGATGATTCTTGATCGTGATTTATAAATGCTATGCGTGATTCACTCGCTTCAAAAGCATCAGTATTTTGAGCACCACTCGTTGAAGATATAGTAGCTATTCCAACAAATATAAGTGTATATACTATAATAATTGGAAGAAAAGATTTTGCGACCTTCAAATAATTTTTAAAGACTATCATATTTTTTCCTCCTTGATAAAAGAACTGAAATCATTGTAAGAATAACTCCCATAACAGCTAATATTGAAACATTTAGCAAGAAGCGCTCATATGTTGGATAGTAATACAAAGCATAAAGTGCATCAGTAATCACACTAACAGGATTGATATACCCTAAAATAGGTACATTTTCCTGAATAATATATTTTAAATCAATCACCATCATTCCTGATAAGAAAGAACAAAAAAGTGATGCTGATGTTAATATAGATATCTTTGTATTCTCTGAACATTTAAATAAATTGCCAATTAAATTACCAAGTGTAATTCCTACATAACTTCCTACTGCCATTAATAGGAGAATATACCCAATTTGATCTCCAAAAGCAATATTTAGTCCTAGTGTTAAATATCCTAAAAGCAATAACATTGCAAGATATTGCATAATAAATGCAGCTATATTTCCTGTTAAAATCATTTTAACTTTGGAAACAGGGGCAACCTGTATACGTGTTCCTTGTCGAGAAAGGTTTGCCTCTATATTAGTGGATACCTTTAATCCCCAGAAACCACCATACATACAAGTCATTCCTATTAAAGTATAAAAGTAAATCACCGTAACATCTAAAGAAGACATTTGACGACTTTCAAAATAATCTTGATTCATATTCAAATCTTCTTGAATAATTTGTACTAATGCTTGAGGATTTTCTTTAGCAATCGAATTCATTGTATGTGTCGTTTGCTGATAACTATCAATAACACTTTGAATAATCGTTTGAGCAATCCCATTTTCTTTTACTGATATTTTTAATGTATTATCAATTGTTAAATACCCATCAATGTCTTCATCAGACAATAACTGTTGTGCCTGTGTTAAAGAAACATATTGAACATCTAATAATTGATCATCAGTTTCTTTAGATAATTCATTTAATAATGATTTTAATTCCTTGTTTTCTTTGACTTCAACAACAGCCAGTTTCGATGGTTCGAATCCTTCACTTGAATTTAATTTTGAAAATGCCAAATTAAAGAAGGTTGCAAGAATTAAGGGAAATAAGAATGTCCAGAACATCATTGTTCTGTCTCTAAAAAGCAGTTTTGCCTGATAAATAAAACTATGCATCGCTTAATCCCTTAACTCTTTTCCTGTCAATTCTAAAAAGACATCATTAAGTGTTGGTCTTTCACTAAAAACACTATTATATTGAATATGATGTTCCCTTAAGACATCAATCAATTTTCCTAAATTATTTTCTTTGGTACAGTAAGAAATATGAATTGTATTTTGGATTTGTTCAACACTTAATATTTCCGGATTCTGACGTAATTCTTCAATCAAATCAATTTCATCTTTTTCAACCACAAGTGTGACTCTCTCTCCAAGTTGAATTTGATTTTTTAGGTCATCATTGGTTCCATGAGCAATGACCTTTCCCTTATCCATAATAACAATTTCATGACATAATTGTTCAACTTCCTCCATGTAATGAGTAGTATAAACAATAGTTGCTCCATTCTCATTTAATATTTTAATCCCTTCTAAAATGTGATTACGGCTCTGTGGATCTACTGCAACAGTAGGTTCATCAAGAAAAATCAAATGAGGTTTATGTGCAATCCCACATGCAATATTTAATCTTCGTAATAATCCCCCGCTTAATTGTTTAGGTTTAAATTTCTTAAATTCTTCTAATCCTACCAATGCAATAGCATCTTCCACATATTGTTGTCTGATTGCTTTATCCTTAATGTATAAACCACAAAAATAATCAATATTTTCTTTGACATTGAGTTCTTCAAATACAGCAACATCTTGAAATACAACTCCAATTTTAGATTTGATATCATATGCACTTGGACTCATTTCCTTATTAAAAATACGAATACTTCCTTCATCAAAATTTAATAAAGAAAGAATGGTATTAATACAAGTTGACTTCCCACTCCCATTGGGTCCTAACAACCCTAAAATTTCCCCTTCTTTGACTGTTAAGTTAAAATGATCTAAAGCAACCAGATCACCATAACGTTTTGTTAAATTCTTAATCTCTATAACATTATTCATTTTGACTCCTCCTTGTCGTCACTATACTACCAAACCTATTCGTTGCACGCTATACATTCTCAGTTGCAGTTACGCTACTTTAAGTTTCTTTTCCGATTTTCTTTGATAATTTGGTTAATTCTCTGTGCTTCACAACCATGAACACAGTAAATAGCAAACCAAACTCCACCAAAGACAATTGTTAACAAAGTAGCTTCTGCTATTACATTCCATAATTCAAATTGCTTATGAAAAAGAAATTTAATAATAAATACAGAAGACATCATAATAACATAACTCGTTATTGCAAAATGCTCTCGTAAAATAGTTATTGATTCACCATAAGTAATAACTACTGCAATAAAAAGACATGTTACAAATATCTGAAAAATACTCCTTACTGATAAAGAAGCCCATTCTCCTGTATATTCAAGACTCATTAAAATTGCATTTAATAAAACAACCAACATAAAAGATGTGCTCATAATTGTTAAAACATACTTTAATCTTTTCATCATACACCTCCTATCCCTCAAATGCCTTTTTAAAATCAGTTATATATTTTCTACTGATAATTAACTTTTCCTGGTTTAGAAGTGTGGCTTCATATTTTCCATTAAGCAAAGCTCTAATATGGTCCAAATATTCTAAATTCAAGAGACATGATTTACTAATTCGAATAAAACCATGGGAATTTAGTTTCTTTTCTAATTCATAAAGTTTTTTAGAAACTTCATAAACATCATCACGACTATAAGCAAATGTCTTTTCATCAATTGTTTCAATATAATATATATCAACTATATTGACTTGATAGATATCTCGTTCTTTCTTACATTGAAGTTTTATGCTATCATGTTCTAAAAGTTCAATAATTTTATTAATATCTTGATTTTGAATAGGACAGCGAATAATAATTTCCACCTCTTCGCACTCCTTGACTTCCTCAATCGAAATCTTCATTAATCTCCCCCTCACTTGTTTTCAGTATACCAAGTTTCTTTTACAAACTCTATAAAATATAGCCCAAATGCAAAAAACACAACCTTAAAAGCAAAAAGAAATCTACAATTGCTCATAGATTTCCTTTTTATATCCAATTATAATTTGATTTTCCATAATTAACAGAGGTCTCTTTATTAGCATTCCATTGCTTGACAATAATTCTACTGCTTCCTCAATACTCATATCAGGTAATCTATCTTTCAAAGCCAATTCTCTATAAACCATCCCTGATGTATTGAAAAAAGGTTTTATACCTTGACCATAATCCAATATCCATTTATATAATTCTTGTTTTGTTGGTGTTTCTTTAACAATATCTCTTTTAACAATTTGATACTCCTTAGCTTGTAATTGTTTTAAAGCTTTAAGACATGTACTACATTTAGGATAATAAATAAATTCCATTGTCTATACCTCCATCAAAGATAATGCAACACGTTTCTTTTTCAAATCTATGTCATAAACATACACATCTAAGATATCTCCAACATTACAGACATCTAAAGTATGTTTAATTTTTTGTTTTGACATTTTAGATATATGAACTAATCCATCATTTTTAAGACCAATATCAACAAATGCTCCAAAATCAACAACATTTCTTACAACTCCTTGTAATTTCATGCCTACTTTAAGATCATCTATTTTTAAGACGTCTTGTCTTAAAATAGGTGCATTGTATTCATCACGAGGAGAACGATGTGGAGATACAAAAGCATCAAGAAGATCATCTAATAAAAACGTGTCCATTCCTAATTCTGTCTTAGCTTGTTCTTTATTGACTTTTACAATCACATCTTGTGCCTGTTGTGTTCCAATATCTTCTTTTGTCAAATGAAGATATTGCAATAAACGAGATGCATCTTGATAATTATCTGGGTGAATACTTGTTTCATCAAATCTTTCATTCCCTGATAGAATTCTTAAAAATCCTACTGCCAATTCATAGGTTTTATCACCAAGCTTATGAACCTTTTTGATTTGATCACGAGATGTGAATTTACCGTTTTCTTCACGATATTTGACAATATTTTTTGCTAAAGTCATAGAAAGACCAGAAACATATTGTAATAATGATGGTGAAGCTGTATTAATATTAACTCCAACTTGATTGACAACTTTTTCAACAACGAAATCTAATTGTTCAGTCAACTTCTTTTGATTCATATCATGCTGATATTGACCAACAGATATCGCTTTTGGCTCGATCTTGACAAGTTCCGCAAGCGGATCTTGAAGTCGCCTAGCAATAGAAACAGCAGAACGCTCCTCAACTTGATATGTAGGAAATTCTTCTTTGGCAATTGCGCTCGCTGAATAAACACTAGCACCAGCTTCAGAAACAATAACATATTGAAGATTTAAAGCATTCTTCTTAATAAATTCAGCAATAAAACTTTCAGTTTCACGACTTGCTGTCCCATTTCCAATAGCTATAATTTCAATTCTATATTTTTGAATCATCGAAAGAAGAATTTTTTCATCTTTTGTATAATCGGCTTTAGGCAAAGTGATAAAAACTTTATTTATATCTAAAACCTTTCCAGTTGGATCAATGGCTGCTAATTTACAACCTGTTCTAAAAGCGGGGTCTACTCCTAATACATAACGATCTTTTAGAGGTGCTTGTAATAATAATTTTTCTAAATTAATAGAGAAGACTTTTAAAGCTTGTTCCTGAGCCTTTTCTGTCAATTCACTTCTGACTTCTCTTTCTACTGATGGGTAAATCAAACGCTTAAATGCATCTTTTACACATATCATAATGAAATCATTTAGATTAGATTCACGTTTTCTCATCACTCCATTATATATATAGTTTTCAAATTTTTCTTCATCAATTGTTATTGAAACATTCAAAACCTTTTCTTTCTCAGCACGATTCATAGCCAAAATACGATGAGAAGCTATATACTGTACCTTTTCATTATAATCATAATACATCTCATAGATACCATCTTCATCAGGGTTTTTCTTTTTAACAGAAGATGTTATTATTCCTGTTTTATAAATCATATCTTTTGTATATTTACGATAACGAGGTTCATCACTTATTTGTTCTGCAATAATGTCTTTAGCCCCTTGGATGGCATCTTCAATGGTTAATACTTCTTCATTTAAATATTTTTGAGCAGCAGCCTCTAAATCAAATTGTCTTGATAATTTTAAAATATCTAAAGCAAATGGTTCTAATCCTTTAGCTTTTGCAACAGAAGCTTTTGTTTTTTTCTTTTCTTTAAATGGTCGATAGTAATCTTCAACTTCACTTAATTTCTCTGCCTTCAATATTTGATTTCTAAGATCTTCAGTCAACATTCCTTTTTCATCTATCAAACGAATAACATCTTCTTTTCTTTGTTGAAGATTCATTTGATATTCATAAACCTTAGAAATCTCTCTAATTTGATCTTCATTAAGTCCATCCGTCTTTTCTTTACGATAACGTGCAATAAAAGGAACAGTAGCCCCCTCTTGTAATAAAGACAATACATTTTCAATTTGTTTTTCACTAATATTAAGTTCAATGCTCATTGTTTTAATAATCTCAGTATTCATATATAAATCCTCCCTAAATAAACTTAATTTATTTTATCCATATCAAGTTTTATATTTTTTAATATCACTGCTTGTTATTTTATCATAACTCACAGAGAGTTTCCATATTTGACTTTACCTTTTAAAATACCTCATGACTATATTATTCATTTAAAATAAAAAGCCAACATTCTATCGTTGGTTTCAACTCTTAAAGATTTGGTGCAGCTGATGAGTTCTGCACCACTCTATCAACTACATTCATCTTCGTTCATTTGTTAATAACATTATACCATATGACGGTTTTTTATTCAATACTATTTTAAATATTTATCACTTCCTTTTGTACATAATTATACAAATTTACAATTTGATCCATTTCTATATCTGTACATTCATTTTCTGTGATTTCTTTTCTTAAGAGTTCTTTTATATTATCTACCAATACAATAAATTTGCTTTTGTTATGACTCTGCACATTCCTTTCTATTTCTTTTGTCAACTTAAATTGTGCTTTTGAATTTGTGTGTATATATGTTTTTAAAGTGATTTCGATATTCTCATGCCCTAGTCTTTCGCTTATAGCCTTGATATCCGTCGAAAAATCCGCGAGCATAGTCGCATGACTGTGACGAAATCCATGCAAAGTAATTTCAGGAAGTTGAGTTTTTGCTAAATATTTTTTTAATAATCTTTGTAAAGAAGTAAAACTCATCATTTTATCACCACCAATAACAAATTTTTGTTTTATATCCTTTCCATAAATTTTTCTTTGACCTATGTAATATTCTTCAATTAATTCACACAAAAATTTATCCATAACAACAATTCGATTAGAATGAACAGTTTTAGGTGGTGTAATAACTTGTCCCTTTCCCTTTTCTCTATTCGCTGTAGAAATAATCTTAATATTCTTTTGAGCAAAAGAAACTTCATTCCACCTTAACGATAATAATTCTCCCTTTCTTATTCCTAAAAAGAAAAGCATATTAAATATAACTTTATCAGTTGTGTTGTTTATATATTCATTAAATTTTAAAAATTGTTCTAAATTCCATATAACCTTTTCTTTAGGTATTTTAACTCTTTTATTAATCATTCTTACACTAGCGATAGTATTTGTTTTTATATAACCATTCTCCAATGCGAAGTTAAAAATTTGTTTCAAAACACCTATTAAATTATTTACATGAGATACACTATAATTACATTCATTTAATAAATAATTTTGATACTTTCTTATAGCTATTTTATTTATATTTGATATATTACTTTTTCCAAAATATCGTGAAATAACAACATATCTATTTTCAATAGTTTCAACAGTTGCCTGTATAATATCAATTTTTTTATCTTCAATAAATATTTCATAAAGTTCATCTAATGTCATAAAAACACTCCCCTTTTAAAATTTTATACTATTATTTTAAAAGACGTCTTCCATATTTTTCCACCGGTTTTCTTATTATATCTT